>NZ_QODI01000018.1:0-137475 GCF_009935975.1 Pseudomonas sp. Q1
GGTCCTGCACCAGGATCGGCATCGACCAGCCATCAAGCAACATGTGATGGTTGGTCATCAACAGGCGGTAGCGCGTCGGCCCGAACCGCACCACCCGGAACCGCGCCAGCGGTGCCAGCGCCAAGTCCAGGCGCTCACCTCGGTCGGCCTCCAGGAGCGCTTGCCATGCAGCCTCGGGGTCGGCTTCTGCTGACAGATCAACCTCAAACCAGGGCACGCTCACATGTTTGCACACCACTTGTACCAGCGGCTCCAGCCCCTCGACTTGCGGAATCGCAATGCGCAGCGCCTCGTGCCGGGCGAACAACGCCTGCACCGCCGCACGCAGCACGGCCACATCCAACGGCCCGTCCAGCGTCAACACCAGTTGCACCAGATACGGGTCCGGCCCTTGGGTTTCGTACAGCGAGTGAAAATGCAGACCTTGCTGCAACGGCGACAGGGGAAGTACCTCTTGGATATCGGGCAGCGCCGTGGACAACCGGTCCAGCTCGTCTTGTGTCAGCCCACCCAGCGGTGCATCCGAGGGTGTCAAGGCTGGTTCCACATCACGCGCCATGGCTGCCAGGGCGGCTGGCGTCTTGTGCCGGAAAACTTCCGCCAGTGTCAGGGCCAAACCTGCCGAACGAGCCCGGCTAACCAGTTGAATCGACAGAATGCTGTCTGCGCCCAAAGCAAAGAACGAGTCGTCGACTGACACGCCATCAATGCCTAGCAACGTACCGAACAACCGCACCAACTCGGCCTCGCGCGGAGTTGACGGCGCCCGGCCAGTACCCGACAACCGTTGCGGCGCGGGAAGCAGCTTGCGGTCGATTTTGCCATTCGCATTGATAGGCAGAGCACTCAGGGTGACAAAAGCAGCAGGCACCATGTAGTCAGGCAACCGTTTGCCTAGCGAAGCCTGAACCGCGGCCTCGTTGTACCCGTCGCTGACAACGACATACGCCACCAAACGCTTCTTGCCGGGCACGTCCTCGCGAACCATGACCGTGCATGCCCGCAAACCGGGCTCGCCTAGCAACGCAGTCTCTATCTCACCGAGCTCAATGCGAAAACCACGTATTTTGACTTGCGCGTCATCGCGACCGACGAACTCCAACTGCCCATCCTCGCGCCAGCGGGCCAGGTCTCCGGTACGCATCATGCGCTCACCCGTCGAAGCGAACTTGTTCGCCACAAACCGTTCGGCCGTTTTGACGGGTAACCCCAAATAACCGCGGGCAAGACCATTACCCGCTAGATACAACTCGCCTGTAACCCCGATTGGGCAATAACGCAGTTGCTCATCCAATACGTACACGCTGGTATTTAAACGCGCACTCCCAATGGGTATGGGATTGCGCATCCCCTGCGCCGGCGTGCAGAGGTAGCGAGTCGCATAGACCGTCATCTCGGTAGGGCCGTACATATTGATCAAGTTCAGGGAGGGGCAATGCCGGGCAACACGACTAAAGGAGGAAAATGACGCGGCCTCTCCGCCAGAACCCAGGTACTGCAACTGACTGAGGCTGTCGATATCCTCCTGTACGATCATATTCAGCAAACTCGATGTGAGGAAGATCGTGCTGGCGCCGTACGTCTTGCAGAGTGCGCGCAGAGACTCCGGCGTCATGGGGCCTGGCGGCGCAACGATCACTTCTCCACCGGTAAGCAGCGGCAACCACAACTCAAAGGTGCTGGCGTCGAAAGCATACGGGGAATGCAATACAACCCGATGGCGTCCCGCGCCCCAACAGGGGTCAGCAACCATGGCGATAATCCCCGACTGGGCCACCTCGATACCTTTGGGCTCACCGGTCGAACCAGAGGTGTACATGATGTAGGCCAGCGCCGACGGTGGCACCTCGACCTGCCGCTCTCGCTCATCGCCTTCGGCAAGCACGGTCGCGTTCACGAGCAACACGGCGGGACCATCGCCCCTGACAAACTCGGGATCATGGGTCAGTACCAGATGACAGGCGGTTTCATCCAGAATGCGCTGACGACGCTCCAGCGGTAGCCCGGCGTACAACGGCACATAACAGCCCCCCGCTTTGAGCACGGCCAGTGTCGCGACCACTTGCTCGATACTGCGTTCGATAGCAACCGCTACCCGTGTTTCGAGTGTGACCCCAAGGGATCGAAGGCGATTCGCCAGGCGATTGGCTTGGCGGTCAAGCTCACCATAAGTCAGCATTCGCGCGTTATCGCGCAGCGCCACGTGTTCGGGTTGACGCTGGACCTGCTGCTCAAAACAGGCATAAATACTTTGCGCCTGGAATGGCTCTGACTCTGCCCCTCGACTCCAGGCACTCACGCGGCCAAGCTCTTGTGGCGACATGATCTGAAAATCGCTGAGTTTGCGATCCGGGTCAGCGACCACCTGTTCCAGCAAATACAGAAAGTAATCAGCAATGCGTTGCGCCGTCGCCTGATCAAAGAGTTCCTTGGCGTATTCCAAACGTGCGCTGGCGTCGTGCTGACCCACGCTGAACTCAAATACCAGATCAAATTTCGCCTGGTCGGCGTTCACGGGGCGTGGCGCTACACTCAGGCCGGGAAGACTCAAGACCTCGGGGTCGGCATACTCGACATTGAGCATCACCTGGAACAGCGGGTGGCGGCTGGGCATGCGCTCAGGATTGAGCATTTCGACCACCCAGCCAAACGGAACGTCCTGGTGTGCAAATGCGCGAAGATCAACTTCACGGACCCGCTGTACCAATTCGACAAAACGGGGATTACCTGAGGTGTCAGTACGCAGCAGAACACTATTGACAAAATAACCGACGAGGTTTTTTAACTGATCGTCGGTGCGACCATCAGTCGGGGTACCAATCGGCAAATCGTGCCCAACCCCCAAGCGCTCAAGCAAGGCCGCCAGGGCGGCATGCAAGATCATGAATAAGCTGGCTCGACAGGCTAGCGCAAGCGCCTGCAGCCGTTGCAACAGCGCCGAACCGAGCCGAAAGTCGATGCTTCCTGCTGCGCGCAAGGCACCGGCCGGGCGCGTGCGATCCGTGGGCAACGCCAATTCCTGCGGCAAGTTGGCCAGCGTGTCACGCCAGAACGCGAGCTGGCGGTAAGCCAGGCTGGCGGGGTCATTGGGCGAACCCAGTACCTCGCATTGCCATTGGGAAAAGTCACGATACTGAACGGGCAGTGCAGCAAGAACGGGTTTGTGACCTGCACACCTGGAGGTATAAGCCTTGGCCAAATCCCCGAAGAACACCGGTATCGACGCGCCATCGGCGGCAGCATGGTGAAGATTGAACAACAACACACTGCGTTCCCTGCCCATACAGAACAGCCAGGCACGTAACGGCAAGTCATGCTCAAGATCAAATGGCTGACGTAGTGCTTGTGCCATTGACGGTACCAGTTGCGCGTCAGTGACATCCTGGGTCATCAACAGGCCAGACAGAGAATCCTGCGCAAGCACGGATTGATAGCTGACGGTCGCGGAGGGCTTGAACAGCGTACGCAGCACTTCGTGCCTTGCAACCAGATCACTCATGGCTTGATCAAGTGCGGGGATATCGACACAGCCTTGCATATCGAACGCGTAAGGAAGGTGGTAGCTAGTTAACGCGTCCTCCTCCAACCGCGACAATAACCACAACGCTTCTTGCCCGAAGGACAGTGGCACCTGAGCCCGCGCCTGGCGCGGTGCCAAAGCCGGTCGACCGCTTTCGGCCTGATCCAGTAGACACGTGAACTGCGCTACGGTTGGCGCGTCAAAGAGCGCACTGACGGTCAACTCCACGCCAAACACTCGGCGAACCCGGTTAACCAACCGGCTAGCCAGCAGCGAATGCCCGCCGAGCTCGAAGAAGTTGTCATCGATACCGACCTGGTCCAAATCGAGTATCTGCGCAAACAGATCCACCAACATCTGTTGCTGCCGAGTGCTAGCCATTTTTGTCCCGACTTGCCTTGTTGCTGCCGGCAAGGCAAGTCGATCGATTTTGCCGTTTGGCGTATGTGGCAGTGCGGCCAGCTCGATAAACGTCGCTGGAAGCATGTAGTCCACAACACGACTGGCCAACCAGGCCCTCACTTCATGGCGGTCATAATCCGCCCCAGGAACCAGGTAAGCGATTAATGCCATTTCGCCTGAACGGTGCTCACCCACGGTGACCACTGCTTGGGTCACCCCCGGAGCCTCCATTAAGGCAGACTCGATCTCGCCCAGTTCGATACGAAAGCCACGAATTTTGACCTGCTGGTCTTCGCGCCCAATGAACTCGAACTCGCCCTCGGCGCCCTTGCGCACCCGATCACCCGTACGAAAGAGGCACGACCCGATCGGGCCAAATGGATTGGCGACAAACCGCTCGGCCGTCAAGGCCGCGCGCCGTAGATACCCTCGGGCAAGATGGCGCCCACCCACATACAACTCACCGACCTCACCCGCCTGGCTGGGGCGTAATTGCTCATCCAGCACATACACTTGGTTATTCGGCACGGGTTGTCCGATCTGCGGTTCACCACCGCTGTAGACCGAATACAGGCAATCGCCACTGACCTCTGACGATCCATACAGATTGACCAAACGGGCATCCGGCAGCAATTGGACAAAACGCTCAGCCAGCGCCTTGGGCAGGCGTTCACCGCTGGTGAACCACAATTGGCACGTTCGCAGATCCTGGACACTCCCCTCATCCAACAGCGCTGCCAACAGGCTAGGCACGACGGTAATACGCCCGGCCTTGAAAGCTGCCAGCTCCCGTGCCAACCGTGCCGCATCCTGGCCGGATTTGGCCGACGCAAGCACGACAGTGGCACCAGACACCAGCGGTGCCAGCAACTCCGTGGTGCCATCAATGAAACTGAGGGAGCTTTTAGCGAAGACCACTTCTCCCGCACCGAAGGGGTAGTGACTGGCCATCCAGGCCAAGCGATTAATCAGGCCGTCGTGTAGCCCTATCACGCCCTTAGGCCGACCGGTCGAACCGGAGGTATAGATGATGTAGGCGGGGTGAAGTCGACTGGATGCAATCGTTCGCTGCGCTTGAGTCAGCGGGTAGTCGGGATAGTGCGCAAGGTTGTCTCTGAATGCCGAATCATCCAAGCATACGGCCGGCACACAGCCGACAACCTCGGCCAGGCTGACACGCAGTGCGTTGGTAGTCAGTAAACACGTCGCCTCGGCATCCGCCACCATAAAGCGAAGATGCTCCTGGGGATAGCTGGGGTCGAGCGGCAGATAGGCAGCACCCACTTTCAGGACGGCCAATAGCGCGATGACCATTTCTTCCGAGCGCGGCAGAGCCAGCGCCACGATTGCTTCCGGACCAACGCGCTGCCCAAGCAGATAGTGAGCCAGCCGGTTGGCCGCTGCCTCCAACTGGGCATAATTCAGGCAAACATTATCCTGGATCAGTGCAGTCGCTTGCGGTGTTCTTGCGACCTGCCGTTCAAAAAGCGCTGTAACGGTCTCTACCCCAGGATCTACGATTTGATCAGAGCGAGCCCAAGACTGTTGTGCCGCTGATGTTGTTGCAAAATACTGATCCATACACATCATCCCACTGCAATTAGGCCGCGAGCACGCAACTCAGGCATCACGGCATGCGCAAATTCATCGAACGTTCCAGGGAAATGGGTAGGGGTGATGACAAAACCGTCGCAGCTATCGGCAAACAACGCTTCTAACTGGTCGGCGATATCGGCCCCGGTACCCACCAGCCGCGGGGTGCCGGTACTGCCAGAAAACCTTCGTGCGGCCTCAATGACCGGCATGTTCGGGTCCTCATCCATCAGCTGTGCCAGCCACGGCATCAATCCGCCGGCATCGACCGTGCGTGAATACCCACGCATGTCCAGGAAAGACTGAAGCGTCATCTGCTTTTTTACGGAGGACAAATCGCCGCCAAACATGACGGCGAAGAACGACATCGCGGCGTCATCGGTGATCAGCGAGTCCAGATACGCCGCTCTTGCCTTGGCGATGTCCATTGTCTCGCCGATCACAGGCTGCACAGCCGCCATCAAGCGGATAGCTTCAGGGTCCCGACCATACCGGGCGGCACTGGCCCGGATATCGGCACGCAACTTACGCATTCCGGCGCCATCACTCTGGATCGCAAAAACGACCTCACCCCAGCGGGCGGCAAAATCACAAAAGCGCGCTGAGGTGCCCGCCATCATCAACACCGGCCCTGGCTCCGCCCCTGGTCCGCGCGGCAGGGTCAAGGGTCCCTGCACATCGAAAAACCGTCCGTTGTGCGCAATGGGATGGATGCGCCCCGTGTCGGCGTACACCCCGCTAGCCTTATCTGCCACGACCGCGTTCTTCTCCCACCCCCCCCAAAGTCCCCGACATACCTGGAGCACTTCGTCTGCACGGGTAAAGAGATCCTCGTGGCTGAGCGGGGGCAAGTGAGCAAAATTGAGGTGATTGCTGGGGCCGGCCGAGGTCACCACATTCCATGCCATTCGCCCATTACTGAAATGGTCAAGCGTGCTCAAGGTACGCGCCAAGTGATAGGGTTCGTTGAATGTCGTAGACAGGGTCACGGTGAACTTCAACTGGCGTGTCACTGATAGCATCGCAGATACGAGCGCCACCGGATCATGACGCACAGTGCCCACCCCACCGGCCTTCACCATGGTTTCGTAGTGACCATCAGCGCCCATTGGTAGCGCCAACGATTCAGGAATAAAGGCATAGTCAAAACCGCCCCGCTCCAACGACAACGCCAAGCTTTCGAATAACTCCCGGCGGCAGTAATCGACTTCACTATAGGGATGGCGCCACATGGCACCGAAATGACTACCGGGTACCAATACATAGGCGGACAAAAGCATATGTCTTTCAGTCATGCCGTTCTTCCTTACTGAGAGTCTTTGCATATGGCAGGCCTACAAACACTGGCCACCGCAGAATAAACCTGCTGTTTAAGTGGCTGGCGAACCCTTGAGCTATTACCTGGACAATCTCGTCACAGCAATAATGATGCGCCGACAACACTGTCAATCAGCGAATTAAACAGATGAGTTTCCATTCGAATCCAAGAACGCTCACGACAGACAATCCTCACAATCAAAACTGCAGGATGCCGCCAGCTACAACGCTAGCCAAACTACGGAAACTCAGAACTAAACGTCACTAAAATATATTTAATGATTTTGATTTTGCAGGCAGCACAGTTGACGTGCTAAAAATTCAATCAACCACGCCATTCATTCAGCACTAAAGACTCACCCTTCTTCAGCCCTCATAAAAATATCGTTAATCTTTAATATATAACCGCCTATATATTAGCTTCCAGGTATTTCACAATGAACAGATTTTCATCCCCCCCCATAACACCCTCCTCGAGCGCGATCCAACCCGCCGCCTTGCGAGAGTTTCTATACGACACCTACGCTGACACCCCGAAACTACTGCGGGTACTGGGATCACTTAGGCCTTATGTGTGCCCATTCGACCGGTTACTGCCTTTTGTGCCAGCAGGTGCTTCAGTGATCGATTTTGGCTGTGGTCATGGGGCATTGCTTGTCATGATGGGTGCGATTTCGCGCATATCCAAAGGCATCGGCTGCGATATTGCAGTCCCGGCACTCGCCGCAGCGCGCGCAGCAGCACGGCGCCTGGGCTTGGAAGATACACTGACATTCCTACCGGTCCACACCATTGATGAAGTGCCCCAGGGACCGTTTGACGTGGTATCGATGGTTGACGTACTGCATCATGTTCCCGTCGCTGAGCGGGAAGCTTTTATCCACTGCGCAGCAAGCCGAGTTACTCCCGGCGGAGTGTTTATCTTTAAAGACATGACAACTCGCTCACGCGCGCGCCAGTTTGCTCATCAGCTGGATGACTGGATATTCACGCGGGAATGGGTTGTGCCTGTCAAATGCGAAGAAGTCGAACAATGGGCAAATACGGCCGGCCTCGAACTGCAGCATGATGCCTATATTCCAAGGCTGGTTTACGGTAACGAACTCAGGATATTCAAGCGTCCGCTGGAGTGACGACGTACGCACTCTACCGATGCTGTTCATTATTTTGCCGTATCAGACGGACAAGGCGGGACACATAAAAGCGTATAAAAAAATTCAACCCCACACATCTCATACAGGCGGCATGCAAAAAATATCACCCCCCAACATCAAACCAAAACTTCAACATCAAGCTTATTACTGAACATTTTCAAAAAACTATAACGACACTCTCTACGCACCTATACGGCACTTCCACAAACCTTATCAAATATTTCACGATTTTTTATATTGGAAACATTCAGATGCGTGTACTCACCCGCCCAATCCTGGCCCCTCCTCTTGCGCCGTCACGTCGAACAACATCTCGTTTATCCACTGCATCGGACCTGCTTGGGCTGAGCTCAATCGCCGCACATGTCTGTTGGGCGTACTTCGGCTTGGGCTGCGCCCTGTCCTGGCCAGGGTCTTCAATTGAATCGCTGCAGCCGTGAAAACTCTAAAATGGGATCTATACTCAATTATGCAGCCGTGTGCTCTACCCATCCTGCATGGCGCTATTGCCGATAATGAGGTTCCTGCCATGTATGCCGGACAAATGAAAAGTATGGCGACAACCAATGGCGAGATACGCTGCCAGATGGTCGTACAAATTATCTGCCTACTGTCGGTGGCTACACTCTTCTGCTGATCATCCTTGATACATCGACGTGCGCCGCAAGGCGTCGCGGGGTTACCGTTACCAAAATTCCGAAATCGAGCAAAACGCAGCGGCGTATATGGCATTGCACGCTATGGGGTTAAGCCGTCTATCGTATTCAGTATCGAGACCCGTCACGCAGGAAGATAACCAGACACTATCAGGAGGGGCACGACGAAAAGAAGATCGAGTACTTGGAGGCTGGCACCGAATTGGCGATCTGAGGAGGGCGTTTTGCAAAAGTTTTGCAAATCGCAGTGTCTAGTCCTCTTGATGTCATAAGAGCACGAGCGCACACGCTGATTAATCAGTTGAGTGCCCGAGAGCTGGTCAATTGGCTTTCGCGCTCGTGTTACTAAGCCCACCGCCTCAGGCACCGAACTCTGCACGTTGAACGGCTTCGGTTGCGCAGCCGGGTCAACGAACTGTTTACGCAACGTCGAAGCGCTGGCGGTACGAACGGCGACGCCAAACCAGGGACATTACGATTGATTCAGGCCCAAGCAAACCATTAACTTTGGAACAATGAAGATAACGACGCAAATTATTAGTGGCAACATAAACACCTGCAAGTGCTTGCGCTGAATATCACCCCCAAATTTCGAGTTTATTATTGACGCCCCCCTTTACTGCAAGTGCCAAAAACAAAAACGAGCAACAGCGAAAGAATGATTGACATATCCCCACCAACCTGCAGAAGCACCGTAAAAACAATATGAAAATTTGATCAATACAATACAGCATCCCACGACACTCCATCATAAAATCGAAAGATCAAATTTACTATTTAACACCACTTTGGCTAAGAGCCATTGGTTAGCCGCCCCGCATTTCCGACGATAACACCTCCCGTAAAAGCGACACCCGCAGAAGCCAAGGTGCGGCCAATACTGGCGGGCCCCATAATCGCCCCACCCAATGCTCCCGACCCAACGGCTGCCATTAACTCACCTGCACTGAACGAGGCCCCGCCAATAAGCCCTCCAACATAAGCTGTAGCACCGGCAGCTGCGCCCCCAATGGCCCCCGGGACACCGTAAGCGCCAACCACGGCTTCCGCTTCCTCGATGGTAACTTCACGCATTTTTTACTCTCCCTGAATATAGATTAAATCACTTGAGCTTTGGCCTGCCCAAAGCAGTACATCATTTGAGATAACTTAACCCGCCAACCTTCAGGCATGTTAGGTGGAGCGCTAAAGGAGACATATTTTACGTAGCATCTTTACGTAGAATCCTGAGATGCAAAAAGCCTCGAGACCTTGATCTACGGGGCTTTTTTGTACGGCGCAGAAATAGCTGTTCGAATCCCAGATACCGATGAAGATACAACGGATTTCGAACCCGTCCGATTTGGCCAAAAGGGGCGCTCGCTAACGGCGTACCGATGATGCAGTTGCTGTCCAGAAGGTCCGCAACCGTACCGATACCCCGCCTCCAAATCCTTTCAGCGTTTGAGCGTACTCCGGCATTCACATTGCCCAGCGTGAACGAAGCCCATGAATTGTGAACGCTCTGCATAAATCCAAGACAACAAAAAAGGGCTCACCTTTCGGTGAGCCCTTCCAGACCGCCCAGCAGAGCGGATTTTGTTTGGTAGGCGCGATTGGACTCGAACCAACGACCCCCACCATGTCAAGGTGGTGCTCTAACCAACTGAGCTACGTGCCTGCTGTGAGGCGGCATTCTACGGAATTCCGGAGGGGTGTCAACATCTTTTTTGCAGCTAACCCTATGAATATGCGAATTTTTTATTTGCGGCGGGTATGCCCGTGATTTTTGGGTAGCTGGCAGGCAATTTTCAACTCAGGTAGGATCGGAGCACTCGTAAAAAATATAAAACAGAGGTTCCAGGATGGCGAACACCCCCTACCCCCAGTCGTATTACGCAGCGTCCGCCAATGCGGTCCCGCCTCGCCCGACATTGCAAGGCGAAGTCGAAACCGATGTGTGCGTGATCGGCGCCGGCTACACCGGTCTTTCCAGCGCGCTGTTCCTGCTGGAAAACGGTTTTCGCGTGACGGTGCTGGAGGCCGCCAAAGTGGGGTTCGGTGCCTCGGGCCGTAATGGCGGGCAAATCGTCAACAGCTACAGCCGTGACATCGATGTGATCGAGCGCAGTGTCGGTCCCAGGCAAGCCCAGTTGCTGGGACAAATGGCATTCGAAGGCGGCAAGATCATTCGCGAGCGCGTGGCCAAGTATCAAATCCAATGCGACTTGAAGGACGGCGGCGTGTTCGCCGCACTCAACAGCAAGCACATGGCTCATCTGGAGTCGCAGAAGCGCCTGTGGGAACGCTTCGGCCACACTCAGCTGGAATTGCTGGACGAACGCCGCATTCGCGACGTGGTGGCCTGTGACAACTATGTGGGTGGCATGCTGGACATGAGTGGCGGGCATATCCACCCACTCAACCTTGCATTGGGAGAAGCTGCGGCCGTCGAGTCCCTGGGGGGCGTCATTTATGAACAGTCGGCGGCGGTGCGCATCGAGCGCGGCGCCAACCCGGTAGTGCATACCGCCGAGGGCAAGGTCAGGGCCAAATTCATCATTGTCGCGGGTAACGCCTATCTGGGGAATCTGGTGCCGGAGCTGGCGGCCAAGTCGATGCCCTGCGGCACTCAAGTCATCACCACGGCACCACTGGGCGATGAGCTGGCGAAGACACTGCTGCCGCAGGACTACTGCGTAGAAGACTGCAACTACCTGCTCGACTATTACCGTCTCACCCGCGACAAGCGCCTGATCTTCGGCGGCGGTGTGGTGTATGGAGCACGCGATCCGGCGAACATCGAAGCGATCATCCGACCGAAGATGCTCAAGGCCTTTCCGCAGCTCAAGGATGTGAAAATCGACTACGCCTGGACCGGCAATTTCCTGCTGACACTCTCCCGACTGCCGCAGGTCGGGCGCCTGGGCGACAACATCTACTATTCCCAGGGCTGCAGCGGCCATGGCGTGACGTACACGCACCTGGCAGGCAAGGTATTGGCCGAGGCACTGAAAGGCCAGGCAGAGCGTTTTGATGCGTTTGCCGACCTGCCGCACTACCCATTTCCGGGCGGACAACTACTGCGCACGCCGTTTGCGGCACTTGGGGCCTGGTACTACGGGCTGCGGGATAAGCTGGGGTTCTGACAGCACAGTGAGAGCCGGCTCGCCGGCTCTTCTGGAGTTTTCCAAATCGCAGAAACAAAAAACCCCGGTCTTTCGACCAGGGTCTTTGCTATCGGATCAAAGTAGCCAGAGGCTTTCTTTGTGCTTCAAGGCGTTCAGTGGACCTTGAGACAGATATGGCGCAGCGGACGGGACTCGAACCCGCGACCCCCGGCGTGACAGGCCGGTATTCTAACCGACTGAACTACCGCTGCGTATCGCTTGACCAGCCAAGGCAAAACCTCAACTGTCTTGGAACATCTGATCAATCAGCCTTGGCTGTTCGATCTCAAGCCCGACACATCGGACCTGGAAAATATGGCGCAGCGGACGGGACTCGAACCCGCGACCCCCGGCGTGACAGGCCGGTATTCTAACCGACTGAACTACCGCTGCGCGTCGGTGCAACCTTTAACGTTGCGTCTTGCCCCAAGGCAAAACTCTCAAGAAGTGGTGGGTGATGACGGGATCGAACCGCCGACCCTCTGCTTGTAAGGCAGATGCTCTCCCAGCTGAGCTAATCACCCTTTGCTTCGTTGAGGCCGCGAAATTTACGCAGGTAACGGACCTAAGTCAATAGCCTGCTTGAAGTTTTTCTGAAAAAGACAAAATTACTTCAAGCCGGCCACCTACCCTACTCGCTATAAATCATCTTCTTGCTCATACCGCCATCCACCACAAACTCCTGCCCGGTAACGAACCCCGCCTGGCGCGACAGCAACCACGCGACCATCGCTGCCACATCCTCCACCGTACCGACCCGGCCCGCCGGATGTTGAGCATGGTCGGCATCGGTCAGGGGCTCGGCACGCCGCGCGGCAGGATCACGCGCATCGATCCAGCCTGGGCTGACGGCATTGACTCGCACTTCCGGCCCCAGGCTCATCGCCAAAGCGTGAGTCAGCGCCAGCAGGCCACCCTTGCTCGCCGCATAGGCCTCGGTGTCCGGTTCGGATTGACGCGCCCGGGTCGATGCCAGGTTGACGATGGCGCCACCATGGGCACGCAGGTAGGGAGCGCAATGCTTGGCCAGCAACATCGGCCCACTGAGGTTTACCGCGAGCACACGATTCCAATACGCCAGATCCAGGCTTTCCAGCGTGCTATTGCGCGGGTCGGCGACCGCCGCGTTGCACACCAACGCGTCCAGGCGACCAAACTGCCCCAAGACCTCGGCGACACCCTGGGCGACCTGTTTCTCGTCAGCCACGTCCATGCTGATAAACCAGGCATTTTCGCCCAGCACCTTGGATACCTTGGACCCACGCTCGCGGTCCAGATCGGTCAAGACCACCTGCCAGCCTTCGCTGATCAGCCAGGCGGCGATCCCGAGGCCGATCCCCCGCGCCGCGCCGGTGACCAGCGCGACACGCCCATTACTGGCGACCGCGGCTTCCATGGACCACTCGATCACAAGGCTGCCAGCCCGCGAGCCAGGTCCGCCTGCAGGTCGGCCACGTCTTCCAGGCCCACCGCGATGCGAATCAGGCTGTCACGGATGCCCGCCGCTTCACGTTCCTGCGGCGCCAGGCGGCCGTGGGAGGTGGTGCTCGGATGAGTGATAGTCGTTTTGCTGTCACCCAGGTTCGCAGTGATGGAGATCAGGCGCGTGGCATCGATAAAGCGCCAGGCGCCCTCTTTGCCGCCCTTCACTTCGAAACTCACCACGGCGCCGAAACCACGCTGCTGGCGCTGGGCCAACTCGTGCTGCGGGTGGCTCTTGAGGCCGGCGTAATGCACCTTCTCGATCCCTGCCTGCTGCTCCAGCCACTCGGCCAGGGCCTGGGCGTTGGCACAATGGGCCTTCATGCGCAGGTTGAGGGTTTCCAGGCCCTTGAGGAAGATCCAGGCGTTGAAAGGACTCAGGGTCGGGCCAGCGGTGCGCAAGAAGCCCACCACTTCTTTCATCTGCTCA
Organism: Pseudomonas sp. Q1; assembly: GCF_009935975.1. Taxonomy (NCBI): domain Bacteria; kingdom Pseudomonadati; phylum Pseudomonadota; class Gammaproteobacteria; order Pseudomonadales; family Pseudomonadaceae; genus Pseudomonas; species Pseudomonas sp. Q1. The sequence continues at coordinate 13,704 of NZ_QODI01000018.1, forward strand.
CTGCGCCCCGCTACTACGCCACCCATGCAACGGCCTTGGCCATCGATAAACTTGGTGGCCGAATGTACGACGATGTCCGCGCCCAGTTTCAACGGCTGCTGCAACGCCGGGGTACAGAAGCAGTTGTCGACTACCAGCATCGCGCCCTTTGCATGCGCCACCTCGGACAGCGCGGCAATGTCCACCAACTCGGCCAGCGGGTTGGATGGCGACTCGACGAACAGCAGCTTGGTATTGGGTTTGATCGCCGCATCCCAACCGGACAGGTCCGCCAGAGGCACGTAGTCCACTTCGATACCGAAGCGCTTGAAGTACTTTTCGAACAGGCTGATGGTCGAACCAAACACACTGCGTGATACCAGCACGTGGTCGCCGGCACTGCACAGGCTCATCACCACCGCCAGGATGGCGGCCATGCCAGTTGCCGTGGCCACCGCCTGCTCGGCACCTTCCAGCGCCGCGATACGCTCTTCGAACGCACGGACGGTCGGGTTGGTATAACGCGAATACACATTGCCCGGCACTTCACCGGCAAAACGCGCAGCCGCGTCGGCAGCCGTGCGGAACACGTAGCTGGAGGTAAAGAACATCGGATCACCGTGCTCACCTTCCGGGGTGCGGTGCTGACCGGCGCGCACAGCCAGGGTATCGAAAGCTACGCCATCGAGGTCGCTGTCCAACCGACCGGCATCCCATTCCTGACTCATGCTGCGACTCCTTACTCAATGCTTTATTTAAGATACAAAACCGGCCCCTCAGGGCCGGTGTCTACTCAGTTGTTGTACAGATCGATGATCGCACTGACCGCCTGGGTCTTGATCTTCGAGGAGTCGTTACGCGCCTGCTCGATCTTGTTCAGGTAAGCCTCGTCGACATCACCGGTCACGTACTTGCCGTCGAACACGGCACAGTCGAACTGCTCGATCTTGATCTTGCCACCGCCAACCGCTTCGATCAGGTCCGGCAGGTCCTGGTAGATCAGCCAGTCGGCGCCGATCAGGTCAGCCACATCCTGGGTGGTGCGGTTATGGGCGATCAACTCGTGAGCGCTCGGCATGTCGATACCGTACACGTTCGGGTAACGCACGGCTGGCGCAGCGGAACAGAAGTACACGTTCTTCGCACCGGCTTCGCGGGCCATCTGGATGATCTGCTTGCAGGTGGTGCCACGCACGATGGAGTCATCCACCAGCATGACGTTCTTGCCGCGGAACTCCAGCTCGATGGCGTTGAGCTTCTGACGCACCGACTTCTTGCGCGCCGCCTGCCCCGGCATGATGAAGGTACGGCCGATGTAGCGGTTCTTCACAAAGCCTTCGCGGAACTTGACGCCCAGGTGGTTGGCCAACTCCAGCGCAGCGGTACGGCTGGTATCGGGAATCGGGATGACCACGTCGATGTCGTGCTCAGGACGCTCGCGCAGGATCTTCTCGGCCAGCTTCTCGCCCATGCGCAGGCGTGCCTTGTAAACCGAAACGCCATCGATGATCGAATCCGGGCGCGCCAGGTAGACGTGTTCGAAGATGCACGGGGTGAGTTTCGGGGCAACCGCGCACTGGCGGGTGTGCAGCTTGCCATCTTCGGTGATGTACACCGCTTCGCCCGGTGCCAGGTCGCGGATCAGGGTGAAGCCCAGCACGTCCAGGGACACGCTTTCGGAAGCGATCATGTACTCGACGCCTTCGTCGGTATGACGCTGGCCGAATACGATCGGACGGATACCATGGGGGTCGCGGAAACCGACGATGCCATAACCTGTGACCATGGCCACGACCGCATAACCACCGACACAACGGTTATGCACGTCGGTGACGGCGGCGAACACGTCTTCTTCGGTCGGCTGCAGCTTGCCGCGCTGGGCCAGCTCGTGAGCGAACACGTTGAGCAACACTTCCGAGTCAGAGCTGGTGTTGACGTGGCGCAGGTCAGATTCGTAGATCTCCTTGGCCAGTTGCTCGACGTTGGTCAGGTTACCGTTGTGCGCCAGCGTAATGCCGTATGGCGAGTTGACGTAGAACGGTTGAGCTTCGGCCGAAGTCGAGCTACCGGCCGTCGGGTAACGCACATGGCCAATGCCCATGTGCCCAACGAGGCGCTGCATGTGACGCTGGTGAAACACGTCACGCACCAGGCCATTGTCCTTGCGCAGGAATAACCGGCCGTCATGGCTGGTCACAATACCGGCAGCGTCCTGGCCGCGGTGCTGGAGGACGGTTAGCGCGTCATACAGCGCCTGATTGACGTTCGACTTACCGACGATACCGACGATGCCACACATGCGACGCAACCCCTACTTAATGAATCTTGACTGAACACAACTTACTGAGGCGTTTTGGCCGGTAAGAGGTGCTCCTTGAACGGAAGATCAGCGGGTACGCTGATTCCGCTGGCCAGCCACTGACTGCTCCACCCCAATATGAGGTTCTTGGACCAATCTGCAACCAATAGAAATTTTGGCACGAGTACCGACTCCTGCCACCACGAATCCTGCTGTACCGGCCCCAGGCTCAACAGCCCGACCGCCACGACCACCAGCAACGCGCCACGCGCGGCACCGAAGGCCATGCCGAGAAATCGATCGGTCCCGGAGAGGCCGGTGACACGTATCAACTCGCCAATAAGATAATTGACCATTGCTCCCACCAGCAGCGTGGCGATGAACATGATGGCGCAGCCCGCGATGACGCGAGCCGAAGGTGTCTCGATGTATCCGGCCAGGTAGACCGACAATGAACCGCCGAACATCCAGGCTACGACTCCTGCGATGATCCAGGTCAGCAACGACAATGCTTCTTTTACGAAGCCGCGGCTCAGACTGATCAAAGCGGAGATGGCGACGATTGCAACGATCGCCCAATCAACCCAGGTAAATGCCACAGTGCAGCCTACATACGGATAAGGCGGCGCATTTTAGCAGAGCGTCGGGCTATCGGTAAGCGGTGATTGCGCGTGCTTTGCAAAACAATAGTTGGTGATGCAAAGGCCGCATTTCAACCCCACCCCAAAAGCACTGTGGGAGGGGGCTTGCTCCCGATGGCGCTGGGTCAGTCAAAAAATCTGAACTGACACACCACTATCGGGAACAAGCCCCCTCCCACACTTGACTGCATTTCCAGCCGTAATCAGCCGCGCTCAGGCTGAAAACGGGTGACGAAACCCTTGAGGTTCTGCTGACGATCCAGCAGGTCGCGCAGGCGATCCGCCTCGGCGCGCTCGATCAGCGGGCCGATAAACACACGATTCTTGCCGTCGGCGCTACGGATATAGGCGTTATAGCCTTGGCTGCGCAGCTTCTTCTGCAAGGCGTCGGCGCCTTCACGATTGCCCAGGCTGGCCACTTGAATCGACCAACTGACCGGCAAGCCATTCGGATCGATACGGCTCTGGCCCACATCCGGTTTGCCGGGTGCGGCAGGCTGCGGCACAACCGGCTTGGGTGCCGGCGCAGGCGCGGCAGGCTTGGCCGCCACCACGGGCGCTGCTGGAGCCGGTGCCGGCTTGGCCACGGGCACGCTTGGCTGTACCGGCATGGTCGGTGCCTGCTGTGTCGGTGCCTGCTGCGCCGCCACCTCAGCGTCGCTCGGCACGGGCTCTTCTTCAGGCAACGCCTGCGGCTCCGGCACCACCACCGGCTCGACCTGAACCTGCGGCATCACCGGCGCCTGCGGCGCAGCGGGCGCCTCGACAACCACCTGACGCTCTTCATCCTGACGGGAAAACAGCATCGGCAGGAAAATCACCGCCAACGCCACCAGCACCAGGGCTCCAACCATTCGCTGCTTGTATGCGCTATCCAGTAATGCCATGTGCAGCTTCCTCCGTGGAGCGCCGGGACAACCACTCGAGCGCCTCGGCAACACAATAAAATGATCCGAACAACAGAATCTCGTCCTCGGCCGTAGCCACCGCACATTGCGCTTCGAGCGCGGCAGTGACGCTTGCATACGACGCCACTGGCGCGCCAAGGTTCTGCAACTCGACCGCCAATTCGTTGGCCGGACGGCTGCGCGGGGTATCCAGCGGCGCTACCGCCCAAGCCTGGATGCTGCCCAACAAAGGCGCAACCACACCGTCCAGATCCTTGTCGGCCAACAGCCCGAACACCGCCAGGCGACGACCGACAGGCAGATCACGCGACAGACGCTGCGCCAGGTATTGCGCCGCATGCGGGTTATGCCCCACATCCAGCAACAGGTTAAGGCGCTTACCCTCCCAGTCGAACGCACGACGATCCAGACGCCCGACCACACGGGTCGCCCGCAAGGTCTCGGCGATCTGCCGGGCATCCCAGGGCAGATCCAGCAAGAGATAGGCCTGCAGCGCGAGGGCTGCGTTTTCCATCGGCAAGTTCAGCAGCGGCAGGTCGCGCAGCTCGACGGCTTGACCCCGCGCATCACGCCCGCGCCACTGCCAATGCTCAGCACCTACTTCGAGATTGAATTCACGGCCACGCAGGAAAAACGGACAATCCAGCTCACGCACCTTGTCCAGCAAGGTATGCGGTGGGTCCAGGTCACCGCACAGGGCAGGTTTGCCCTGGCGGAAGATCCCGGCCTTCTCAAAGGCCACGGACTCGCGGGTGTTACCCAGGTAATCGGCGTGATCCACGCCAATGCTGGTCACCAGCGCCAGGTCGGCATCCACCACGTTGACCGTGTCCAGACGCCCACCCAGGCCAACCTCGAGGACCACCACATCCAACTGCGCACGCTCGAACAGCCAGAACGCCGCCAGGGTGCCCATCTCGAAATAGGTCAGGGAAATCTCGCCACGCCCCGCATCCAGCGCAGCGAACGCTTCGCAGAGCTGCTCATCAGTGGCTTCGACACCCTCGATCTGCACCCGCTCGTTGTAACGCAGCAAGTGTGGCGAACTGTACACGCCGACCTTCAGCCCTTGAGCTTGCAGCAACGCCGCGACAAAGGCACAGGTAGAGCCTTTGCCGTTGGTGCCGGTCACCGTGATGACACGCGGTGCCGGCCGGCCCAACCCCAGGCGGGCCGCTACCTGTTGCGAGCGCTCCAGGCCCATGTCGATGGCGGACGGATGCAACTGCTCAAGGTAGGCGAGCCATTCGCCCAGGGTACGCTGGGTCATAGGTTTGCCGGTACCGGCGGAACCACGACAGCTTCGACTTTAGGCGCAACGTACACTGGCGTCGGCAGGCCCATCATTTGTGCCAGCAGGTTGCCCAGGCGTGGACGCAGTTCACCGCGCGGGATGATCAGGTCGATCGCACCGTGCTCAAGCAGGAACTCACTGCGCTGGAAGCCTTCCGGCAGTTTTTCGCGCACGGTCTGCTCGATAACGCGCGGGCCGGCAAACCCGATCAGGGCCTTGGGTTCTGCGACGATCACGTCACCCAGCATTGCCAGGCTGGCGGATACACCGCCGTAGACCGGGTCGGTCAGCACGGAGATGAACGGGAGACCTTCTTCACGCAGACGCGCCAGCACCGCCGAGGTCTTGGCCATTTGCATCAGGGAAATCAGGGCTTCCTGCATACGCGCACCACCCGAGGCGGCGAAGCAGATCATCGGGCAGCGATTTTCCAGGGCATAGTTGGCGGCACGAACGAAGCGCTCGCCAACGATGGCGCCCATGGAGCCGCCCATGAAGGAGAATTCGAAGGCCGAAACGACCACCGGCATGCCCAGCAGCTTACCGCTGACGGAAACCAATGCGTCTTTCTCACCGGCCTGCTTCTGCGCAGCGGTCAGGCGGTCCTTGTACTTCTTGCCGTCGCGGAACTTGAGACGGTCAACCGGCTCCAGGTCTGCACCCAGCTCGGCACGACCATCGGTGTCCAGGAAGATATCGATGCGGGCGCGAGCGCCAATACGCATGTGGTGGTTGCACTTGGGGCAAACGTCCAGGGTCTTTTCCAGCTCGGGACGGTACAACACCGCGTCGCAGGACGGGCATTTGTGCCACAGACCTTCAGGAACCGAGCTTTTCTTCACCTCGGAACGCATGATCGAAGGGATCAGTTTGTCTACTAACCAGTTGCTCATGCTTTCTTTCTCCAGTACCGGTGGCTTGAACACAGCCCCGCGTATGCCCTTGAGCTAAATTCATATGTGGCGATGACACAGACTGGACGGGGTCAGACGTTCGACCTGCCATTTCCGGCCTGTATCCTCAGCCTTCCAGACAACCTGCCAGTGCAGGGTTGCCACTTCATTTCCGGGCCACCCACAGGCGGCGCCGGGCTGTTTTACACAGTGGTAGTTATGGACGGCGGCAGACTGCCAGCCGTCACATCCCGCCACTGCTGTTGCGCACAGCCTGCATGAATGCGCGAATCTTGCTGTGATCCTTGATGCCCTTGCCCTGCTCCACGCCGCCACTGACATCCACGGCATAGGGCCGAACCTGCTCGATTGCCGCCCCGACATTCGCGGGATTGAGCCCTCCGGCCAGGATAATCGGCTTGCCCAGCCCTTCAGGAATCAGCGACCAGTCGAATGCTTCACCGGTCCCGCCGGGCACGCCTTCAACATAGGTGTCCAGGAGAATCCCGCGCGCGCCGATATAGGCGGCACACGCAGCTGCGATGTCATCCCCGGCCTTGACGCGCAGCGCCTTGATATAAGGGCGCTGGTAGCTCTCGCATTCGTCCGGGCTTTCGTCACCGTGAAACTGCAGCATGTCCAGCGGCACGGCATCCAGGGTCTCGTTGAGTTCGCAACGGCTGGCGTTGACGAACAACCCCACCGTGGTCACAAATGGCGGCAGCGCAGCGATGATCGCCCGCGCCTGCAGTACATTCACTGCCCTCGGGCTCTTGGCGTAAAACACAAAACCGATGGCATCGGCCCCCGCCTCGACTGCCGCCAGCGCGTCTTCTATGCGGGTAATCCCGCAAATCTTGCTGCGAACGGCTGACATGTCGTGGAAACCTCAGGGTTGGACCGAGAAAGTCCCGGATGTTAACAAAAGCTTTTCCGGGCGTCAGCCGCCAAGTTCGCTGAAGCCTGTGAGGAAGTGCGGCCCGATGAAACGCTCCGGCAGTTCGAACTCGTCACGGTACTCGACCCCCACCAGGTACAGGCCGAACGGATGCGCGGTTACCCCTCCGGTGCGACGAATACGACTGTCCAGCACTTCCTTGGCCCACTCCACCGGGCGCTCACCGGCACCAATGGTCATCAGCACGCCGGCAATGTTGCGCACCATATGGTGCAGAAAGGCGCCGGCACGGATATCCAGCACGATCATCTTGCCGTGCCGCGTCACCCGCAGGTGATGGACTTCCTTGATCGGCGACTTGGCCTGGCACTGCCCCGCCCGGAAAGCGCTGAAATCATGCACGCCGACCAGATGTTGCGCGGCCTCGGCCATACGCTCGGTATCGAGCGGGCGATGGTTCCAGGTAATTTCTTCGTTGAGGTGCGCCGGGCGGATCTGATCGTTGTAGATCACATAACGGTAGCGCCGAGCGATGGCCTTGAAGCGCGCATGGAAGTGCGCAGGCATGACCTTGGCCCAACTGACACTGATGTCATGGGGCAAATTGATATTGGCGCCCATTACCCACGCCTTCATCGAGCGCTCGGCCTGGGTGTCGAAGTGCACCACCTGGCCGCAAGCGTGTACACCGGCGTCGGTACGCCCGGCGCACATCAGCGACACCGGCGAGTCGGCAACCTTCGACAAAGCGTTTTCCAAGGTTTCCTGCACGGTCAGCACACCGGAGGCCTGGCGCTGCCAGCCGCGATAACGCGAACCTTTGTATTCCACGCCCAGGGCGATGCGATGAAAGCCTGCGGCCGCCATTTCGGCGGCCGCGTTATCTATATTTGCCAAGAACTGAGAGCCCGATGAGTTGCGCAAAGGCCGCCATTATAAGGAAGCAGGCCCGCGCCAGGCGCTTTTTTTGCGATCAAGGAACGAGTGCCTTCAGCCGCAAAAGCCAGCGATCGGATCAGGCCAGTCGCCCGAGCATTTCCTTGGCTTCACCGCGTTGGGCTTCATCACCTTCGGTGAGCACTTCGGACAGAATGTCCCGTGCGCCGTCCGCATCGCCCATGTCGATATATGCCTGGGCCAAGTCCAGCTTGGTCGCGACCTCGTTGGTGCCGGAGAGGAAGTCATACTCAGGCTCATCACTGCCCAAAGCCGCATCCTGCTCCGTGAAGGACGGCTCGATCGGCGGATGCTCCAGGGTCTGGGACAGGCGATCAAGCTCGGCGTTGACGTCGCCCAGCTCAGTTGCAAAGGCATCGGGCTTGGTCGCCGCAGCGCCAGCAGGTTCATTCTCCAGGGACAGGTCGAAGTCTTCCGGCAGCTCGAAATCGTCCAATGCGCCGGCCGTGAGGGTCGGCGGCTCGACCGCCGGCACGTCCTTCATGGAGTCTTCAAGGCCGGAAAGGAAATCTTCATCGGCCTGCGAGGCTGGCGGATCAAGCTGCAGATCCAGGTCGAAGTCCGACAGATCGTCTGCATTGCTCTTGGCTTCAGTCTGCTGTTGCAGCAGCGCCTCGAACGTCTGTTGATCAGCCTTGACCTCGGCCGGCGATGCCGCTTCCAGGTCGTCCAGGCTCAAGTCAAAATCCGTATCGAACGGCTCTGGCTCGGGAGCTGGGGTTGGCTTGTCTTCCAGCAGATCCTTGACGTACTGGGCATCCAGGGCCGCCGCCGCGACGGCAGCACTGACGCCCGCCGCCAGCACGGCCATGGCCGGGAAGCGGCTCTTGAGCTGCTCGACCTGGGCGTGGTTTTGACCATTGGCCACCAGTTGACGCTCTTGGGTGACGAAACCGTCCTTGTCACCCTGCAGGCCGTAGACTTCCATCAGTTTCAAACGCAGATCGCTGCGCTTGGGCTCATGCTTGATCGCCTGCTCCAGTATGTCGGCGGCCTGGTTCAGATGGCCGCGATCGATATGGGATTGGGCCTGGGCCAACGCATCGCTGGAGTTTTCCGGGGCCACGGCCACGGCCAGCGGGGCCAGCACGGACGCCACCGTCGGCGCGACAACGGGCTCAACCACGTGGGCTGGAGCTGGAGCTGGAGCTGGAGCTGGAGCCAGCTTGACGCTCGGCGGTGGTACTTCCAGACCTTCAAAGCTGTCAGGCGGCAGGTCTTGGTCGATATTCGAGGCGAACACCGGCTCTTCCGCCAAGGCCCGCGCCATGCGCAGGTGCTTTTCTTCTTCGCGCCGGGCATTGCGATGACGTGCCCACAGCAGCAGGAGCAGCAACACCAGCAAACCCGCCGCCCCCCCTATTACGCCAAGCACAATCGGGTTGGTCAGCAGTTCGTTGAACGGTCCATCGGCGCTGGCGGGGGCCGCGCCAGGCTTGCTGGCTTCAGGCTTGGCCGCTTCAGGCGCCGGGGTCACGGTGGCCACGGGCGCCACAGGCTGCGCCGGAGCAGCGGCGGGCTCGCCGGGCAACTGTGCCGAGATTGCCGCCGGCGCAGGCGCGGCCGGGTCAGCCTTTTCAGCCTGCAAACGCGCCAATTGATCATTTTTCAGTTGAATCAGCTTTTGCAGCTTGTCCAACTGGCTTTGCAGGTCCGCCGCACGGCTTTTCAGCTCGGCATTGTCACGGCGGGTGGTATCCAGTTCTTCCTGGGTCATCGCCAGCTTGTCGCTCAGGCCGCGACTGTCACCCGCTTTACCCTTGGCACCTTTTTTCGCGGACTCGGCCGAGACCAGGCTCAAGTTGTCCTTGCCTGTGGTGCTCGATGGCGCGTTGCCCGCCTGGGTGCGCTTGGTGGCGTCCAGCTGGGGCTTGCCGGTGGCTTGACGGCTCGCGGTACGACGCCCCTCCCGCCACGCCGCGTTTTGCGCACGCACTTCTGCGATGGCTTTGGGTTGCGGCAGGCTGGTCGCTTGCACACGATCAGGCAGGCGCAGGACCTGGCCGGTTTTCAGGCGGTTGATATTGCCATCGATAAAGGCATCGGGGTTGAGCGCCTGGATCGCCAGCATCGTTTGCTGGACCGACGCGCCATTACGGCTCTTCTCGGCGATTTCCCACAAAGTGTCGCGGGACGTGGTCGTGTACTGGGCGGGCTTGCTGGCAGCGGGCGCAGCGCCTGCCGGTGCGCTCAAGCGCGGGGCGGGTGCACTGGCGACAGGCGCCGGCTGATCAAACTTGGCCGGGTCGAGCAGCACACTGTAGTCACGCATCAAGCGGCCGTTAGGCCATTGCACCTGCAACAGGAAACGGATGTAGGAGTCCGGCAGCGGCTTGCTGGACGTGACACGCACGACACTGCGACCGCTAGGGTTGACCACCGGGGTGAACGTCAGGTCATCGAGAAACGCCTGGCGATCCACGCCGGCATCCACAAACGCCTGGGACGATGCCAGGCTCGGCGTGATCTCGGAAGCCGTGAGGCCACCGACATCGAGCAATTCGATTTCCACCGACAACGGCTGGTTCAACTTCGACTTGAGGGTCATCTCCCCAAGCTGCAGCGCCTGCGCCATACCGGAGGACAGCGCCGAGGCGGCCGCTATTGCTAACACCAGTTTGCGAACTTGAACCATAGCCTCATCCTTTGTTTTGAACACTCCCCGGCCTGCGAGAAGGTTGGTAACCGCTGCCATAAGGCATGGCGAGCCGATAGGTCACCGACGCACTTCTATTGCGCTTCGGGCCAAGCATAGCGCTTAGTTAGAATCAATCTACAAATTGCCGCCAAGTATCTTTTACACAAGGCGTTTTATCAACAACTGCGCCAGTTCTACGGCGTTGAGGGCCGAGCCCTTGCGTACGTTATCTGACGTCAGCCACAGATTTAGTTCCGCAGGGTCGTCCACGCCTGCGCGAACCCGTCCTACGTACACCACATCCTGGCCGACGGCATCGCCTACCGCCGTCGGGTAGTCACCCTCCTCCACCAGCTCGATTCCAGACGCTGCGTCCAGTACACGATTGACGACGGCCAGGTCGACCGGTGCGCCCAGCTGCAACGACACAGTCAGGCTATCGCCAAAAAACACCGGGGCTTGAACGCAGGTTGCGGAAATCTTCAGCAAAGGGGTTTCCAGTACCGCTCGCAGCTCGTGTACGAGGCGTTTCTCCAGAGCGGTATGACCTTGGGTATCCGGGGTGCCGACTTGCGCCAACAGGTTGAAGGCCATTTGTCGATCAAAAAACTGCGGCTCCAGCGGACGCACATTCAGCAGCTCGGCGGTCTGCCGGGCCAGCTCGCTGACGGCCTCGCGGCCCAGGGCAGATACGGCCAGGCTGGCGGTAACGCTGACGCGCTGAATGTCCAGCACGTCGCGCAACGGTGCGAGCACTACCGCCAGGTTCGTCGCCGACGGGCTCGGGCTGCCGAGCTGGAAGGGCTTTTTCAAACCCTCCAGGACATGCGCATTCGCTTGCGGCACGACTTGAGGCGCCTGATCGGCCGGCAAGGCCCCGGACAGGTCGATCACCGCGCAGCCTGCCGCCGTGGCGCGCGGAGCGAAACTCAGGGTGACTGCCGGGCCGGCCGCAAAGAACGCCAGCTGCGCCTTGTTGAAATCGAACTCATCGACCTCCCTGACCCGCACGTTCTTGCCGCGAAACGGTACCGATGCGCCGGCGGAGTTGCTGCCCGCCAGCAGATACAAGGTGCCTACCGGAAAATCCAGCTCCTCGAGAATCTGCACCAAGGCTTCACCGACGATGCCGGTGGCGCCGATCACGGCAATTTCAAAGGTCTGGGTCATAGGGGCTGCCTCGGGCATTGCGGGGGGAGCCGCACTTTACCGGGTGGCTTGGGGTGAGGCAATTAAACTGGGGGTTGCGGTGTGGCTGATGGCCCTATCGGGGGCAAGCCCCCTCCCACAGTGAGTGTGCTCACCCATCAAAATTGTGGGAGGGGGCTCGCTCCCGATAAGGCCCGCAAGAACCATAAAAAACCCCGCGACTGTCGCCAGCGCGGGGTTCTTCAACAGCAGCAAACGATCAACGCTCCAACAGGATCCGCAGCATGCGACGCAGCGGTTCGGCCGCGCCCCACAGCAGTTGGTCGCCGACGGTGAACGCACCAAGGAACTGGCTGCCCATGTTCAGCTTGCGCAGACGCCCCACCGGTACATTCAGGGTGCCGGTCACTTTGGTCGGGCTCAGCTCCTGCATGCTGATATCGCGGTTGTTCGGCACCAGCTTGACCCATGGGTTGTGCTGGCTGATCAGCGCTTCGATATCCGCGATCGGCACGTCTTTGTTCAGCTTGATGGTCAGCGCCTGGCTGTGGCAACGCATGGCGCCGATGCGCACGCAGATGCCATCCACCGGGATCGGGCTCTTGAAGCGACCCAGGATCTTGTTGGTTTCGGCCTGGGCCTTCCACTCTTCACGGCTCTGGCCGTTCGGCAGTTCCTTGTCGATCCACGGGATCAGGCTACCGGCCAGCGGCACGCCGAAATTCTCGGTCGGGTAGGCATCGCTGCGCATGGCTTCGGCGACGCGACGGTCAATGTCGAGAATCGCACTGGCAGGGTCTGCCAGTTGATCGGCGACCGCAGCGTGGGTGGCGCCCATCTGCTTGATCAGTTCACGCATGTTCTGCGCGCCGGCACCGGAGGCCGCCTGATAGGTCATGGCGCTCATCCACTCGACCAGGCCCGCTTCGAACAAGCCACCCAGGCCCATCAGCATCAGGCTGACGGTGCAGTTGCCACCGACGTAGTTCTTGGTGCCGGCATCCAACTGCTGGTCGATGACCTTGCGGTTCACCGGATCCAGGATGATCACGGCGTCGTCCTGCATGCGCAGGCTCGACGCGGCGTCGATCCAGTAACCCTGCCAGCCGGCTTCGCGCAGCTTGGGGAAGACTTCACTGGTGTAGTCGCCGCCTTGGCAGGTCAAAATCACGTCGAGGGTCTTCAGCTCTTCAATGCTGTAGGCGTCCTTGAGCGGGGCAATATCCTTGCCCACGGACGGCCCTTGGCCACCCACGTTCGACGTGGTGAAAAACACCGGCTCAATAAGATCGAAATCCTGCTCTTCCAGCATCCGCTGCATGAGCACGGAACCGACCATACCGCGCCAACCGATCAGACCTACACGTTTCATCGCAACTACACCTTGTTAAAAAGTGGGCCGCCTTGCAGCAACAACTGCAAGTGGGCCCGAGAGATTACAGATTCCGCAGCGCGGCGACTACTGCGTCGCCCATTTCTTGCGTGCCGACCTTGGTGCAACCCTGCGACCAGATGTCGCCGGTACGCAAGCCCTGATCCAGCACCAGGCTCACGGCTTTCTCGATTGCGTCTGCCGCATCAGCCAGGTTGAAGCTGTAACGCAGCATCATCGACACCGACAAAATGGTTGCCAGCGGGTTGGCAATGCCCTGGCCCGCGATGTCCGGCGCCGAACCGTGGCACGGCTCATACATGCCCTTGTTATGGGTGTCCAGGGACGCCGACGGCAGCATGCCGATGGAACCGGTGAGCATCGACGCCTGGTCGGACAGGATGTCGCCGAACAGGTTGTCGGTGACGATCACGTCGAACTGCTTGGGTGCGCGCACCAGTTGCATGGCGGCGTTGTCGACGTACATGTGGCTCAGCTCGACATCCGGGTAGTCCTTGGCCACTTCTTCGACGATCTCACGCCACAGCTGGCTGGACGCCAGGACGTTGGCCTTGTCCACCGAGCAGACCTTCTTGCCGCGCACGCGGGCCATGTCGAAGCCGACGCGGGCGATACGGCGGATTTCGCTCTCGCTGTACGGCAGCGTGTCGTAGGCCTGGCGCTCACCATTGTCCAGTTCGCGCACGCCGCGTGGCGAGCCAAAGTAGATACCGCCAGTCAGCTCACGCACGATCAGGATATCCAGGCCCGATACCACTTCCGGCTTCAGGCTCGACGCATCGGCCAGTTGTGGGTAGAGGATCGCCGGGCGCAGGTTGCCGAACAGGCCCAGTTGCGCGCGGATTTTCAGCAGGCCGCGCTCAGGGCGGATGTCACGCTCGATCTTGTCCCACTTCGGGCCACCGACGGCGCCGAGCAACACGGCGTCGGCAGCGCGAGCACGCTCCAGGGTCTCGTCAGCCAGCGGCACGCCGTGCTTGTCGATGGCGGCACCGCCGATCACGTCGTGGCTCAATTCGAAGCCCAGGCTGTACTTGGTGTTGGCCAGTTCCAGAACCTTGACCGCTTCGGCCATGATTTCCGGACCAATACCGTCGCCAGGGAGAATCAGAATCTGCTTGCTCATGGGTTCCTCATTTCATCAAGCGACCCGCCCGCAGGCAGGTCGGGGAAAATTGATCAGCGTTCGGCCCACACCACCAGCACATCGGTGCTGAAGGTGCCGTCGGCTTGAATTTCGAAGTAATCGCGCACTTCCTGGCCCATTGCCTGCTGCAGCTCAAGGATCGCGGCGCGCAAGGCCTGCGGCGTGCGCATGCGCTCAACCCAGGAGGTGTATTCCAGTCGCAGGCGCTGGCGACTGCTGTTGCGCACATGCAAACCGGCTTCGCTGAGCTGGCGCATCCATTCGGCGGCGGAGTAATCGCGCACGTGGCTGGTGTCGCGCAGCACTTCGACGGTTTGCAGGTAAGTGTCCAACAGCGGGCTGCCCGGTGACAAGACGTCGACAAACGCCGCCACGCCGCCCGGCTTGAGCACCCGACGCACTTCACGCAGGGCCAGGCCCAGGTCGCTCCAGTGGTGCGCCGAGTAACGACTGAACACGAAGTCGAACTCGCCGTCGGCAAACGGCAAGCGTTCAGCGGCGCCGTGTACGGTACGGATATTGGCCAGGCCCCGGTCTTTCGCAGCGGCGGCGACCACCTCGAGCATCGGCTGGGACAGGTCGTAGGCCACCACTTCCTGGACCAGCGGTGCCACGTTGAAGCTCACATGACCGGCGCCACACCCCAGGTCCAGCAGGCGTGCACTGCCCTGCCCGGCCAGTTCGGCCTGCAGCAGCGCGAACTCGGTGCCTTGGGCGTGCACGGCACTGCTCAGGTAGGCCGAGGCTTGCTCGCCGAATTGTTTTTGCACGACTTGGGTGTGGGCGGTGGTGGTCATGGGGGGTTCCTCAATGGACCTTGGGGTGTTGGTTCTGGCCTCATCGGGAGCAAGCCCCCTCCCACATTTTGTTTTGTGAACACCTTCAAAATGTGGGAGGGGGCTTGCTCCCGATGGCGGCGGTCCTGCCTACAGCGGTTTACGCGTCGCGAAACAACCAAGGCTGGCTGGCCCGGTGCTTGGCCTCAAACGCTGCAATCGCGTCGCCGTCCTGCAAGGTCAGGCCGATGTCATCCAGGCCGTTGAGTAGGCAATGCTTGCGGAAGGCATCGACCTCGAAGTGGTAAACCTTGCCATCCGGACGGGTCACGGTTTGCGCGGCCAGGTCGACGGTCAGCTGGTAGCCCTCCTCGGCCTCCACCTGCTTGAACAGCTCATCCACTTCGGCATCGCTCAAGATGATCGGCAACAGGCCGTTCTTGAAGCTGTTGTTGAAGAAGATGTCGGCGTAACTCGGCGCGATGATGCTGCGAAAGCCGTATTCTTCCAGGGCCCAAGGCGCGTGTTCACGACTGGAGCCGCAACCGAAGTTTTCCCGGGCCAACAACACGCTGGCGCCTTGGTAGCGCTGGGCGTTGAGCACGAAATCCTTGTTCAGCGGGCGCTTGGAGTTGTCCTGGTAGGCGTAGCCCACGTCCAGGTAGCGCCACTCGTCGAACAGGTTGGGGCCGAAGCCGGTACGCTTGATCGACTTCAGGAATTGCTTGGGGATGATCTGGTCGGTGTCGACGTTGGCACGATCCAAAGGGGCGACAAGGCCGGTGTGTTGGGTAAAAGCACGCATCGGGTATTCCTCAGATCAATTCGCGAACGTCGATGAAACGACCGTTGACGGCGGCCGCAGCAGCCATGGCCGGGCTGACCAGGTGGGTACGCCCACCGGCGCCCTGACGCCCTTCGAAGTTACGGTTGGAGGTCGACGCGCAATGCTCGCCCGACTCCAGGCGGTCCGGGTTCATCGCCAGGCACATGGAGCACCCCGGCTCACGCCATTCAAAACCGGCTTCGAGGAAAATCTTGTCCAGGCCTTCCGCCTCGGCTTGCGCTTTGACCAGGCCCGAGCCCGGCACCACGATGGCCTGCTTGATGGTCGAGGCCACTTTGCGGCCCTTGGCGATCACGGCCGCAGCACGCAGGTCTTCGATCCGCGAATTGGTGCAGGAGCCGATGAACACACGGTCCAACTGGATATCGGTGATCGCCTGGTTGGCCTGCAAGCCCATGTATTTCAAGGCCCGTTCGATGGAGCCGCGCTTGACCAAATCGGCTTCCTGGGCCGGGTCCGGCACGTTCTGGTCGACGGCCAGCACCATTTCCGGCGAGGTACCCCAGCTGACTTGCGGCTTGATCTGGGCCGCATCGAGCTCGACCACAGTGTCGAACACCGCATCGGCGTCGGAGACCAGGTCTTTCCAGGCTTCGACAGCGGCATCCCAATCGGCACCTTGCGGAGCGAATGGACGGCCTTTTACGTATTCAACGGTCTTTTCGTCCGCTGCCACCATGCCCACGCGGGCACCGGCTTCGATGGACATGTTGCAGATGGTCATGCGGCCTTCGATGGACAGATCACGAATGGCGCTGCCGGCGAATTCGATGGCATGGCCGTTACCGCCGGCGGTGCCGATCTTGCCGATCACGGCCAGTACGATGTCCTTGGCGGTCACGCCGAACGGCAGCTTGCCTTCGACCCGCACCAGCATGTTCTTCATTTTCTTGGCGACCAGGCACTGGGTGGCGAACACATGCTCCACCTCGGAAGTGCCGATGCCATGGGCCAGAGCGCCGAAGGCGCCGTGGGTGGAGGTGTGGGAGTCGCCGCAGACCACGGTCATGCCGGGCAAGGTGGCGCCCTGCTCCGGGCCGATCACATGCACGATGCCTTGACGCACGTCATTCATCTTGAATTCGGTGATGCCATATTCGTCGCAATAGTCGTCGAGGGTCTGCACCTGCAAACGCGAGACCTGGTCGGCAATAGCGTCGATACCGCCCTTGCGCTCAGGGGTGGTCGGCACGTTGTGATCCGGGGTGGCAATGATGGAATCGACGCGCCAAGGCTTGCGCCCGGCCAGCCGCAGGCCTTCGAACGCTTGGGGCGAGGTCACTTCATGGATGATGTGACGGTCGATATAGATCAGCGACGAGCCATCGTCGCGCCGTTTCACTTCATGGGAATCCCAAAGCTTGTCGTAAAGCGTTTTGCCGGCCATCAGTCGGTCCTCATCAGCGGTCTTTCTATGCCCCGGGTCTTGAGAC
This sequence comes from Pseudomonas sp. Q1, assembly GCF_009935975.1. Lineage (NCBI taxonomy): Bacteria > Pseudomonadati > Pseudomonadota > Gammaproteobacteria > Pseudomonadales > Pseudomonadaceae > Pseudomonas > Pseudomonas sp. Q1. The sequence continues at coordinate 30,956 of NZ_QODI01000018.1, forward strand.
ATTCAATAACCCTTTGGCTTGTGAGGCTGATGGTATGGCGCTACATTAAATAACTCAAATTCATATTTTTTATGCTTTGGATTACCAACTGGAATACATAAATGGACTTGGCCAACCTCAATGCCTTTATTGCCATCGCCGAAACCGGCAGTTTCTCCGGCGCCGGTGAACGCCTGCACCTGACGCAACCGGCCATCAGCAAACGTATCGCCGGGCTGGAACAACAATTGAAGGTGCGCCTGTTCGATCGCCTGGGCCGCGAAGTGGGTTTGACCGAAGCCGGGCGGGCCTTGCTGCCGCGCGCTTATCAGATTCTCAACGTACTGGATGATACGCGTCGCGCCCTCACCAACCTGACCGGCGAGGTGAGCGGACGGCTGACCCTGGCCACCAGCCATCATATTGGCCTGCACCGTTTGCCGCCGATCCTGCGCACGTTCACCCGTGAATATCCCAATGTCGCGCTGGATATCCAGTTTCTCGATTCAGAAGTGGCCTACGAAGAAATCCTGCATGGGCGTGCCGAAGTGGCGGTGATCACCCTGGCGCCCGACCCGCACCACGTGGTCAAGGCCACGCCGGTGTGGGATGACCCGCTGGATTTTGTGGTGGCGCCGGAGCACAGCCTCATCAGTAACGGCAGCGTCAACCTGGCCGACATCGCCCGCCACCCGGCCGTCTTTCCCGGCGGCAATACCTTCACCCACCATATCGTCAGCCGTCTGTTCGAGGCCCAGGGCCTGACGCCGAACATCGCGATGAGCACTAACTACCTGGAAACTATCAAGATGATGGTCTCCATCGGCTTGGCCTGGAGCGTGCTGCCACGGACTATGCTGGATGATCAGGTGGCAAGTATCGCTTTACCGGGCATACAGCTCAGTCGCCAGCTAGGCTATATCGTGCACACCGAAAGGACGCTGTCGAACGCTGCGCGGGCTTTCATGAGCCTATTGGATGCACAGGTCGATCTGCCAGGGATACCGGCATGAAACCGTGCGGCCTCAAGGCCTGAACCAAACCGCGCCGAACGCCCATTGAGCCAAGGCCCTCGAATAATGCGCAACCCCGTCGATTCCGTGCCACCCCTGCCCCGCATCTACGCCTTGGACCCCAAGGACGCCGAGCAAAGCTGGGACAGTGCGCCCCAACTGCTGGCAGCGCTCAACGCGGCGCGGCTGGGTGCGTGGTGCTGGGAGATCGACACCGGCCGCATCAGTTGGTCGCGGGGCACCCAGGCGCTGTTCGGCTTTGACCCCAGGCAACCGCTGCCCCAGGACCTGGATTACCTGGACCTGCTTGCACCGTCCGATCGCACCCGGGTGATACGGGCCTTCCATGCCGTGGTGGCGGGCGAGCCATTCGAGCAGGCCATGCATCACCGTATCCAGTGGCCGGACGGCAGCCTGCACTGGCTGGAAATCAGCGGCAGCCTGGCCCCGGACAAAACCGGCCGACGCCGAATGATCGGGGTGATCCGCGAAATCACCCAACAGCGCGAGCGGGAAACCGCCCTGAGCCATTCCGAAAAACGTTTCGCCACGCTGTTTCACCTGTGCCCCAACATGGTCTTGTTGACCCGCCAGGCCGACGGGCTGATCAGCGAGGCCAACCAGTATTTCGAAATGCTGTTCGGCTGGCCGGTAGCCGATGCCATCGGCCGCACCACCCTGGAACTGGGCCTGTGGCGTGACCCGGAACAACGTGAAACGCTGGTCAAGGCTACCCAGCGCAAAGGTGAACAGATCACCATGGAAGTGCAGTTCTGCGCCAGCAACGGGCAGATCCATGACGGCACCCTCAGCGCGCAAAAGGTCGAGCTGGAGGGCGAGGCCTACCTGATCAGCACCTTTCTGGACACCACCGAACGCAAAAACGCCGAACAAGCGCTCAAGGACAGCCAGGAACGCCTTGACCTGGCGCTGGACTCGGCACAACTGGGCACTTGGGACTGGCACATCCCCAGCGGCATGCTCTACGGCTCGGCCCGCGCCGCCCAACTGCACGGCCTGCCGCCCAAGCCTTTTCACGAGTCTTTCGACGCGTTTTTTGAAGGGATGACCGATGAAGACCGCGAGGGCATGCGCAACGCCTACCGCAGCTTGCGCGAAGGTCCGGAAGGCAACTACCAGATGACCTATCGCGTGCTGATGGAGGACGGCAGCCCGCGCTACCTGGAAAGCCGCGCCCGTCTCTATCGCGATGAAGCCGGCAAGCCCCTGCGCATGGCCGGCACCTTGCTCGACATCACCGATCAGGTGGAACGCGAACAACGCCTGACGGCCTCCGAAGAAAAGTTTGCCAGCCTGTTCCAGGCCAGCCCCGACCCGATCTGTGTCACTTACCTGGACAGCGGCGCCTTTATCGAAATCAACCCGGCCTTTACCCAAACCTTTGGCTGGACCGCTGCCGAGGTGATCGACAGAAGCGCCGAACAGATCGGCCTGTGGGACGACTCCAGCAAGCGCTTGCAACGCATCGAACAGGTGATCCGCGAACAGTCGTTAAACAATGTAGCCATCGTGGTCCACCACAAAGATGGCCAAAGCCTGACCTGCATGATTTCCAGCCGGCTGATCACAGTCGGCGACCAACCCTGCATCGTCACCACCTTGCGCGACATCACCCAGCAGCAACGCTCGGAAGCCGCCCTCAAGGCCAGTGAAGAGAAGTTCGCCAAAGCCTTTCACTCCAGCCCTGACGCCATTTCCATCACCGAGCGCGATACCGGCCGCTACGTCGAGGTCAACGACGGTTTCTGCCGTCTGACCGGTTACCGCGCCGAAGAAGCCATTGGTTTGACGCTGTACCAGATCGGCATCTGGGCCGACGAAAACCAGCGCACGGCGTTGCTGGCCGAGCTGCAGATCAAAGGCCGTATTCATCACCTGGAAATGCTCTGGCACAACAAGCGTGGCGATTTACTGGCCGTAGAAGTCTCGGTCGAGCCCATCACCTTGAATGAAACCCCGTGCCTGCTGTTGACGGCCCGGGACGTGAGCCTGCTGAAAAACGCCCAGGCACAGATTCGTCACCTGGCCTATCACGACCCGCTGACCAACCTGCCCAATCGCGCACTGTTGATGGACCGCCTGAGCCAGCAGATCGCCCTGCTCAAGCGCCATAACCTGCGGGGCGCCTTGCTGTTCCTGGACCTTGACCACTTCAAACACATCAACGACTCCCTCGGCCACCCTGTGGGCGACACCGTGTTGAAAATCGTCACGGCGCGCCTGGAAGCCAGCGTGCGCATGGAGGATACGGTGGCGCGCCTGGGCGGCGATGAGTTCGTGGTGCTGCTCAGTGGCCTGGACGGCACGCGAATGGAGGTCAGCGCTCAGGTACAGGAGCTGGCCGATACCTTGCGCGAATTGCTTTCGGAGCCGATGTTCCTCGATGGTCACCGCTTGCAGGTCACGCCGAGCATCGGCGTGGCGCTGATTCCCGATCACGGCTCCACGCCGGCCGACCTGCTCAAGCGCGCCGACATTGCCCTGTATCGGGCCAAAGATTCGGGGCGCAATACCACCCAGATGTTCCATAACAGCATGCAAAAAACCGCCAGTGAACGCCAGCGCATGGAGACTGACCTGCGCCTGGCGCTGTCACGCGGCGAGTTCAGCATGCATTACCAACCCCAAGTGGATGCACGGGGCAATGTGCTTGTCGGCGCTGAAGCCCTGGTACGCTGGCAGCATCCACAACTGGGCGCACAGTCTCCCAGCGAATTTATCAAGGTGCTGGAGGACAGCGGCCTGATCCTGGAGGTCGGCACCTGGATTCTCGATGAGGCGTGCGCCGCCTTTGCGCAGTTGATTGCCGAGGGCCTGATCGACCCGCTCAACTTCAGCCTGTGCGTCAACATCAGCCCTCGACAGTTTCGCCAGAACGACTTCGTTGAGCAGGTTGAGTACAGCCTCAGGCAACACCAACTGCCCTACAGCCTGCTGAAGCTGGAAATCACGGAAGGCATCGTGATCCAGAACCTGGACGACACCGTCGCCAAGATGCGTCGCCTGAAAAAACTCGGGATCAGTTTTGCGATGGACGACTTTGGCACCGGCTATTCATCGCTGACTTACCTCAAACGCTTGCCGGTGGACACGCTGAAGATCGATCAATCCTTTGTGCGCGACGCAACCCATGACCCCAACGACGCGGAAATCATCCGCGCCATTGTGGCCATGGCGCGCAGCCTGAACCTGAAGGTGATTGCCGAAGGCGTGGAAACCCCGGAACAGCTGGCATTCCTGCAACTGCTGGGGTGTCACGTGTTCCAAGGGTATCTGCATAGCCGGCCGTTGCCGATCGACGAGTTCCGGCGGTTGCTGGAATGAGCCCGGCGCCTGTCAAACCAGCTTCAACGCACGGAACCCCGTGTTCATCCATTCGGACGAAGCCAGGTCATGTTTTTGCCCGTAAAAGTCGAGCACACCGTCAATGACGACCACCGAATGGTGACCGTCCGCCAGCGTGCCGATGGCGCCTTTGGCCAATTCACTCACATCACTTTCCCGTAGATAACCAAACAGCCCCAGTCGGCGCAGGGCCTGCCCTGGAAATTCGCCATCGTTGAGCGTCTCCAAGGCGGCTGCATAGCTCTGGCCGGCACGGAAATCGTTGTTCTTCAACTGCGCACGCTTGGCACTTACGGCGTACAGGAAGTTGGCGTCGTCGAGCAGACGCTGGTCACTGCCGGCCAGCCCTGAGGCGGCCCTGGCTTGGTTGATCTCTTCATGGGTGAGCCGCAGGCTGAAGCTATCGCGCATGACCACTTCATACCCCCCAGGAATGACAGTGACCTGTCGGAAAATAGTTTGGGGGCTTTGTCCGAACCGCATCATTGCAGCCTTGATCGCCGACACCGTCACGCAATTACCCGGCGCCCCCTGGAAGAAGCCGCTCCACACATCTTTCGGTTTCTGGCCCGCCAACACCTTATGCGCTGCTGCACCCGTGCGGGGCTTGTCGGCAAACAACCTGTAACCATAACGGTCCCCCACCTGGCACGGGCGACCGTGGTCGTACCCCACCCCGCTCACCACCAGCGCACTGCCGAACTGTCGGGTGCCCATCACTGCCACTACCCCCTCGCCCATCATTTCGCTCGGCGATACCGACTGGGACAGGCCATACACGCCCATGCCCTGCAAGCACCGCAGGGTGGTTTCGCCCTGGAGTGTCTTGGCCAGTGCAACCTCGAAACCGGGGTAATCGCCGACTTGCTGCTTGCGCTTCACAAACACCGCCAATGCGAAGTTGGCCGCCCTGACCGCCTCACTGTCATCACCGCTGAACCTGGATGCCTGCGCTGCCTGCCTCAGTTCATCCTGCGTGACATGAACCTTGAATTCATCCTTCATCGTGACGTCATAGCCGTTACCCGAAGGCGTCACGTGCTCGAACATATCGGCAGGCGTGGGGCCCAGTATCGCCATCATCAGCTGGATCACGGCGGCGTGGGTGCTGCCGTCGAAGTGCTCACCAAACCGCCGCTCGGCGACTTTGAAGGTGTTCACGACAGGCTGCGTCTTCCCGGCAGCCGGCCCAGTGCAGGACATCAATTGAGGATGGGCTGAAGAAACAGCGGGGTTTAGGCTTGAAGCATTCATGGGCCAGATTCCTGAGGTGTATGCCCTGATGTTCGTGGAGTGACGCGCTGTTCGGTTCCAACAGTTACGTTTCACCATAAAAAAGGGCGCCAATGGCGCCCTTGCTAGAGGTGTCTGTGCGTTACGCGGCCGCGGCAGGATGCGGCATGCCCAACAACCGGCTGATCGCCACCAGCTCCGTCTCGCGACGCATCGCGGTGAATAGTTCCACCGCTTGCGGATAATTGCGCGTCAACATTGCCAGCCACTGCTTCAAACGGCCCGGCGCCTGGCGCTCGGTCAGTTGCGCCACCGATTGGCTCCAGAAGTCCTGGAGCATGGGCTGCATCTGCGCCCAGGTCATTTCCACGACTTCTTCGCCGGCCCGCGCGGCGGCGATCTGCCGTGCCAAGTCTGGGCGTGCTACCAGGCCGCGGCCGAGCATGATGTCCTCGGCGCCACTGACTTCGCGACAACGCCGCCAGTCTTCCACGCTCCAGATATCGCCGTTGGCGAACACCGGCACCTTGACCACGTCCTGTACTCGCGGGATCCATTCCCAGTGGGCCGGTGGCTTGTAACCGTCGGTCTTGGTGCGCGCATGCACCACGATATGCGCCGCGCCACCTTCGGCCAGGGCCGTGGCGCAGACCAGCGCGCCGTCCGGGCTGTCGAAGCCCAGGCGCATCTTGGCGGTGACCGGGATATGCGCCGGAACTGCACGGCGTACGTGTTCGACGATCTGGTTGAGCAGTTCCGGCTCCTTGAGCAGTACCGCGCCGCCACGGGACTTGTTGACGGTCTTGGCCGGGCAGCCGAAGTTCAGGTCGATCACCTCGGAGCCCAGTTCGCAGGCCAGGGCAGCGTTTTCCGCCAGGCAGACCGGGTCGGAGCCAAGCAATTGCACGCGCAACGGCACACCGGCTGCGGTGTGGGCACCGTGCAGCAGTTCCGGGGCAAGTTTATGGAAATAGGCAGGCGTGAGCAGGCGGTCGTTAACGCGGATGAACTCGGTCACGCACCAATCAATACCGCCCACGCGGGTCAATACGTCCCGCAGGATGTTGTCGACCAACCCCTCCATGGGCGCCAAAGCAATTTGCATGGGAAACACTCAACAAAAATCGTCGCGCAGTTTACTGGGTTTCCTGCGGCAACCGTTAACCCCCTGTCAGGGCGGGGCCATAACCTTCAAGAAACTCGACGGGCATGCGCTTGGGCTTGCCGCTGGACAGCTCGATACAGACAAAGGTGGTTTGCGCACGCAGCAGTGTCACGCCGTCGCGGGGGCGCACCAGTTGGAAACGACGGGTCATTTTCAGGCGCTGGTCCCAATCGACGATCCAGGTGGCCAGTTGAAGCTCGTCACCTTCATAACCCGCCGCCAGGTAATCGATCTCATGGCGGACCACGGCCATGGCACGATCCAGGCGACGGTACTCGGTGAGGTCCAGCCCCAGGCGCTGGGAATGACGCCAGGCGCAACGTTCCAACCAGGACACATACACCGCATTGTTGGCGTGCCCCAGGCCATCAATGTCCTCAGGGGCAACCTGCAGATCGATGATAAACGGCGTTGCCAAATCCCAGCCCATGGCCTTGCTCCAGTCGATTAATGTCGGCGGGAGCAGTGTATCAGGCGGTTTGCCGTGCCTGTAGATGACAACCGGCGAGCAGGCTCAGTACGCCGTCGATCACTCGGGGATCGGCCAGCACTTTCTGGTGCCCCCCACTTTCCAGGCGCAACAGCCGGCTGTCGAACCACGCCTCGTGGATGGCCTGAGAAGCCCTGACCGGCACGAACGTATCGTCTTCGGCATGCACGATCAGACCGGGCATATTCATTTGGTAGTGAGCGACATCCAGGTGCTTGATCGGCATGCCGAAGGCCCATTCGACCTCCTGGATAAAGGCTGAACGCGCCCGTGGCGGCAAACCGACCATGCCGGCGAACCCGCGCAGCACATCCAGGAAACGCGACGGCGCAGCGATACTGACCAACGCCTCGGTCCGCAGGCCCAATTGAACAGCCAGCATGGCACTGGCGCCGCCCATGGAATGGCCGATCACCGCATGCAGCGGTGGCAATTCGGCTGCGGCTTCCAGCATGGCGCGGGCAAACAGCAACACATGCGCTTCACGCCCCGGCGAACGTCCGTGGGCAGGCCCTTCCAGCGCGATGACCGAATACCCCTCGCGCACCAACGCCGTGATCAAGCTGGCGAACTGCGTGGGGCGCCCTTCCCAGCCGTGCATCAGCAAAACGGCGGGCCCTTGCCCCCATCGCAGCGCAGACAGGCCGAAACGCAAAGTAATGCGCTCAGATTCGGCCAGCAGCGGCAGTTCCCAATCACGCGCAGGCAGGTCACGCGGGGTCATGAAGATGCGACGCATCTTGCTTGCCACCGTATGCGGCGCCAAGCGGCCGACAGTGCGGTTGAAGCCACGAACCCAGGTCAGTGCGCCCATGTTGGAACTCCTCTCCTTATTTAGCGCACCGCCGACTTGGCTGCGCGTAACACACGGTCAGACAGCTCGCCCGGGCCCAGGGCACGCGCCAAGGCCAGGCCACCGATCATCAACGCCATGTCAGCCAGGGCTTTGTCGGTGTCTTCAGGACTGGCGGCCAGCTGCGCGGCCATCAGCTCCACGTGCTCATTCAAGGCATGGCGAAATTCGTCCGGCAGGCGGCTCATCTCACCGACGGTCGCCGGTATGGGGCACGCCTGGGCGGTGGAGTCGCGGTGTTTGCGCGACAGATAAAACGCCGCCACCAAACTTCTGCGCTCCTCACCCGTGAGCTGCGCATCCATATCGTCAATCGATGCACGCCGCCTCGCCAATAACTGGGTGAATGCCTCCAGCATCAGCGCGTCCTTGCTTTCAAAGTGCGCATAGAAACCGCCAACCGTAAGCCCGGCGGCGCCCATGACTTCACCCACACTAGGCTCGGCAGGGCCGCGCTGGATCAATGCAGCGCTGGCAGCTTGCAGAATGCGTTCGCGGGTTTGCGCTTTTTTATCACTCATCGTTGCCTCCCTCTCTCATGAGTTGAATATTATTACCATAATAATATTGCGCAAGCGACAGGCATGACCGCTGGTCAGAAGAGAAGATTGAAATAAAGGAGAGAGTTGGCTGAACGCCAGACAAACAAAAGGGCCATTCAATAATTGAATGACCCTTTAAAATCCCGCATAGCGGGTAATCGTGGCGTCCCCTAGGGGACTCGAACCCCTGTTACCGCCGTGAAAGGGCGGTGTCCTAGGCCACTAGACGAAGGGGACACAAACCTTCTGTACATTGATCAGTGCTGAGAACTGATCGATTCAAGGACGGTGTGGCCAGACCTTTAACCTGTAAATTGGTGGAGCTAAACGGGATCGAACCGTTGACCTCTTGCATGCCATGCAAGCGCTCTCCCAGCTGAGCTATAGCCCCGGATTTTTCGCCTCGCGGCGCAGCAGACCTTTCGAACTGCTTGTTGAAACTGGCGTCCCCTAGGGGACTCGAACCCCTGTTACCGCCGTGAAAGGGCGGTGTCCTAGGCCACTAGACGAAGGGGACAAAACCTTCTGAACAACTGATCAGTGCTGAGAACTGATCGATTCAAGGACGGTGTGGCCAGACCTTGAACCTGTAATTGGTGGAGCTAAACGGGATCGAACCGTTGACCTCTTGCATGCCATGCAAGCGCTCTCCCAGCTGAGCTATAGCCCCTCATCGGTGAGGACGGGGCGAATCTTAATGGCGGTTTGGAAGTGTGTCAAATTTATTTTCAACAATTTCCAAAATTTTTTGCCGGGATAACAACCACTTACCGGCGAAACCCCGGAAAACCTGGGTTTCGCCGTTACCACAGCCTGCTTAAGCAATCGCGACCAGCAGCTTTTCCCACTCTTTGTTTTCTTTCTTCGACACACCACCAAGCAAATCAAGGGCTTGGCGCAGACGGAAACGCGTGAGGTCCGGGCCGAGGATTTCCATCGCATCGAGCACCGACACCGAACTGGCCTGCCCGGTGATCGCGGCAAACATCAGCGGCATGGCATCACGCAATTTCAGTTCAAGGGATTCAACCACCGCCTGGATCGTTGCGGTAATCGCCTCTTTCTCCCACTGACGCAGGCTTTCGAGCTTCCACAGGATCAGCTGCATCAACTGGCGAACCTGATCGCCCGAAAGTTTCTTGGACTCGAACAGCTTGGCATCCGGGTTCACGCCACCGGCAAAGAAGAAGCTGGCCAGCGGTGCGACCTGGCTGAACGTCTCCACCCTGCCCTGCACCAACGGTGCGATCTTCATCATGTACTCGGGGTTCAACGCCCATTGCTGCACACGACTGGCGAACTCTTCCACCGGCAGATCACGCAGCCACTGGCCATTGAGCCACGACAGTTTCTCGATATCGAAGATCGGCCCACCCAGCGACACCCGGGACAGGTCGAAGTTGTCGACCATTTCCTGCAGCGAGAACTTCTCACGCTCGTCCGGCATCGACCAGCCCATGCGGCCCAGGTAGTTGAGCATCGCCTCCGGCATGAAGCCCATACGCTCGTAGAAGGTCACCGAGGTCGGGTTCTTGCGCTTGGACAACTTGCTCTTGTCCGGGTTACGCAGCAGCGGCATGTAGCACAACTGCGGCTGCTCCCAGCCGAAGTACTCATAGAGCAGGATCAGCTTCGGCGCCGACGGCAGCCATTCTTCGCCACGCAGCACGTGGGTGATGCCCATCAGGTGGTCGTCGACCACGTTGGCCAGGAAGTACGTCGGCAGGCCGTCGGTCTTCATCAGCACCTGCATGTCCATGCGGTCCCACGGGATCTCGACGTCACCGCGCAGCATGTCCGGCACTACGCACACGCCTTCGCTCGGCACTTTCATGCGGATGACGTGCGGCTCGCCTGCGGCCAGGCGCCGAGCCACTTCTTCTTTCGACAACAACAGCGCACGGCCATCGTAGCGCGGGGTTTCACCGCGTGCCATTTGCTCGGCACGCATCTGGTCCAGTTCCTCTGCGGTGCAGAAGCAGGGGAACGCGTGCCCCATGTCGACCAATTGCTGGGTGTACTGCTTGTAGATGTCGCTACGCTCGCTCTGGCGATACGGACCGTGCGGGCCGCCGACGTCCGGGCCTTCCGCCCAGGTAATGCCCAGCCAGCGCAGGGCATCGAAAATCTGCTGTTCCGACTCGCGGGTAGAACGCAGTTGGTCGGTGTCTTCGATCCGCAGGATGAATTCACCACCGTGCTGCTTGGCAAAGCAGTAGTTGAACAAGGCGATGTAAGCAGTGCCGACGTGGGGATCCCCAGTAGGCGATGGCGCAATGCGCGTGCGGACGGTGGTCATGGCAGGTCTCGAATGGGCGATAAAACTGAAAATTCAAACAAGGGGCGAATGGTAACAGCCTGGGTGATTTCTGGAAAACCGAGGGGATGCCATCGGGGGCAAGCCCCCTCCCACTCCGACCGATTTCCAACATGAGAATGCGGTCAAGGTGGGAGGGGGCTTGCCCCCGATGAGGCCGGCGGACTCAGCGCAAATCAGACAGCCAACAGCCGCTCACGCAACTTGCCAATCTCATCGCGTGTCTGCGCCGCCGCCTCAAACTCCAGATCCCGCGCCAATTGGTACATCTTCTCTTCCAACTGCCGAATACGCTTGGTGATCTCACTCGGCGAACGCAGTTCGTTCTCGTACTTGGCGCTCTCCTCGGCCGCCTTGGCCATCCCCTTGCGTTTCTTGCTGCGCGAGCCGGGCACAGTGGCGCCTTCCATAATATCGGCGACGTCCTTGAACACGCCCTTGGGCGTAATGCCATTGGCGAGGTTGAAGGCAATCTGCTTATCGCGACGCCGCTCGGTCTCGCCAATCGCCCGCTCCATGGAGCCCGTCATGCGGTCGGCGTAGAGAATCGCACGCCCATTGAGATTACGCGCAGCTCGGCCAATGGTCTGGATCAACGAGCGCTCCGAACGCAGGAAGCCCTCCTTGTCCGCATCCAGGATTGCCACCAGTGACACTTCCGGCATATCCAGGCCTTCACGCAACAGGTTGATGCCCACCAGCACATCAAAGGTGCCCAGGCGCAGGTCGCGGATGATTTCCACGCGCTCCACGGTGTCGATGTCCGAGTGCAGGTAGCGCACGCGCACGCCGTGGTCGGCCAGGTAGTCGGTGAGGTCTTCGGCCATGCGCTTGGTCAGCGTGGTCACCAGCACCCGCTCCTCCACCGCCACGCGCTTGTTGATCTCCGACAGCAGGTCGTCCACCTGGGTCAACGCCGGGCGGATTTCCACCTGTGGGTCGACCAGGCCCGTCGGCCTGACCACCTGTTCGATCACGCGTCCGGCATGCTCGGCTTCGTAGTTGCCCGGCGTAGCGGAGACGAAAATGGTCTGCGGGCTGATGGCTTCCCATTCATCAAAGCGCATCGGCCGGTTATCCAGCGCCGAAGGCAGGCGGAAGCCGTATTCCACCAGCGTTTCTTTACGCGAACGGTCGCCCTTATACATGGCGCCGACCTGCGGCACGCTGACGTGGGATTCGTCGATCACCAGCAAAGCGTCGGGCGGCAGATAATCGTAGAGGGTCGGCGGCGGCGCACCGGCTTCACGGCCCGACAAGTAGCGCGAGTAGTTTTCGATCCCGTTGCAGTAGCCCAGCTCCAGGATCATCTCCAGGTCGAAGCGGGTGCGCTGCTCCAGGCGCTGGGCCTCTACCAGCTTGTTATTGGCGCGCAAGTATTCCAGGCGCTCAGCCAGCTCCACCTTGATCCCCTCGATGGCGCCCATCAGGGTTTCACGGGGCGTCACGTAGTGGCTTTTCGGATAGAAGGTAAAGCGCGGCAACTTGCGGATCACCTCGCCGGTCAACGGGTCGAAAGCCGACAGGCTCTCGACTTCATCGTCAAACAGCTCGATGCGGATCGCTTCCAGGTCGGATTCGGCCGGGTAGATGTCGATCACGTCGCCACGCACGCGGAATGTGGCGCGGGCAAAGTCCATATCGTTACGGGTGTACTGCAAGCTGGCCAGGCGGCGCAGCAGTTCGCGCTGGTCGAGTTTGTCGCCGCGGTCGACGTGCAGCACCATCTTCAAATAGGTTTCCGGGCTGCCCAGGCCATAGATGCACGACACCGTGGTGACGATGATCGCGTCCTTGCGCTCGAGCAACGCCTTGGTCGCCGACAGCCGCATCTGTTCGATGTGGTCGTTGATCGACGCATCCTTTTCGATAAAGGTGTCGGACGACGGTACGTAGGCCTCGGGCTGGTAATAGTCGTAGTAGGAAACGAAGTACTCCACCGCATTGTTCGGGAAGAATGCCTTGAACTCGCCGTACAACTGCGCGGCCAGGGTCTTGTTCGGTGCCAGCACCAAGGTCGGGCGATTGATCTGGGCGATGACGTTGGCGATGCTGAAGGTCTTGCCCGAACCGGTTACCCCGAGCAGCGTCTGGTGCGCCAGGCCGGCCTCGATACCCTCGACCATCTGGCGAATGGCTTCCGGCTGATCGCCGGCGGGTTCAAAGCGGGTGACGAGTTGGAAATCCGACATAACGTACCTCGTGAAGTCACCCCCAGACTGTAAACCCGTCGAGGACGAAATAGACCACCCTCCGCGAAGATTCAGCGCGGGGAGTAGGAAAAGATCATGATAGCCATAGAACTGGTGGCGAATGTGACGGGTTTCAAGGCAATCGTCCTACTTGCCGTTCGGAATCAATGTTGCAATAAGACTAACGGTCAGCAAATAAACCGAAAAACTTGGCCGAAAAGCCGTTTCGGTTGTCGCCTCAAGCGGTGATGGCCTCTATACTAGCTCCCCGTTTGTGCACCGCTCTAGTGCCTTCGGCCGGAGCGCGACACGTCCCTCCTTTCCCCCATAGAGCTGCCGCAAAAATGAGCCTGTTCTCCGCTGTCGAAATGGCACCACGCGATCCTATCCTGGGCCTCAACGAAGCATTCAACGCCGATACACGTACCACCAAGGTCAACCTTGGCGTAGGCGTTTACTGCAACGAGGAGGGGAAGATTCCACTCTTGCGTGCCGTTGCCGAAGCGGAAGCCATTCGCGTGGCGCAACACGCTGCCCGTGGCTACTTGCCGATCGACGGCATCGCCGCCTATGACAAGGCCGTACAAACCTTGCTGTTCGGCGCCGAGTCGCCACTGCTGAGCGCCGGCCGCGTCGTCACTGTCCAGGCCGTGGGCGGCACCGGTGCCCTGAAGATTGGCGCCGACTTCCTCAAGCAACTGCTGCCCAACGCCGTCGTCGCCATCAGCGACCCGAGCTGGGAAAACCACCTCGCGCTGTTCGAAACCGCCGGCTTCCCAGTGCAGAACTACCGCTACTACGACGCCGCCACCCACGATGTGAACCGTGCCGGCCTGCTGGAAGACCTCAACACCCTGCCGCCACAGTCGATCGTCGTGCTGCACGCCTGCTGCCACAACCCGACCGGCGTCGACCTGAGCCCGGCCGACTGGCAGAACGTGCTGGACGTGGTCAAGGCCAGGAACCTGGTGCCGTTCCTCGACATGGCCTACCAGGGCTTTGGCGACGGCATCCACGAAGACGCCGCGGCGGTGCGCCTGTTTGCTGAATCGGGCCTGACCTTCTTTGTGTCCAGCTCGTTCTCCAAGTCGTTCTCCCTGTACGGCGAACGTGTCGGCGCGTTGTCCATCGTCGGCGAATCCAAAGAAGAAAGCGCGCGCATCCTGTCCCAGGTCAAGCGCGTGATCCGTACCAACTACTCCAACCCGCCAACCCACGGCGCGGCAATCGTGGCAGCGGTGTTGAACAACCCTGAGCTGCGCGCCCAGTGGGAAGCCGAATTGGCCGAAATGCGCCTGCGCATCCGTGGCATGCGTGAGCAGATGGTCGCCGACCTGGCCAAAGCGGCTCCAGGCCATGACTTCAGCTTCGTCGGCCGCCAGCGTGGGATGTTCTCCTACTCGGGCCTGACCGTTGAACAAGTCACCCGCCTGCGCAGCGAGTTTGGTATCTACGCGCTGGATACCGGGCGTATCTGTGTGGCGGCGTTGAACCAATCGAACATTGATGCCGTCACAAAGGCAATCGTTCAGGTGCTGTAAGCCTGTAGCCATTGCACGCGAAGGGGGAAGCCGATGGCTTCCCCTTTTTCGTCTGCAGCTCCTAGACTGAACCCCAACTGCCCCTTTGCTGTGAGAGCCTCATGAGAAACGATGACCTGGACCTGCGCGCCGACCGCGATGAACTGGACGACGATTACACCCCGCGCGCACCACGCGCCAAGCGCCAGAAGAGCCTCGTGCTGCAAGTTGCGCTGGGGGTGTTTCTGGGTGGGTTGGCCCTGTGGCTGGTGCAACTGGGCGCCACGGCGCTGATGGCAAAGCTAGCCATGGGCACCTTGCAGTTCGGCGGCTGATGAAAACGAAATTCCAGTCAGTCAAGGAGGAGCACAGTCACTGTGGCGAGGGAGCTTGCTCCCGCTGGGTCGCGAAGCGGCCCCAGCTTTGGGCTTGAAAAGGCTGGGCCTGCTACGCAGTCCAACGGGAGCAAGCTCCCTCGCCACAGGTTACTTGTTGTCCGATCTATCGCTTAACTGACTGGCATGAGTGGCTCCCCCATTGATCTACGAAATTTCCAGCCCGCGTTCTTCCAGAAGTCTTACGAAGCTGTTCAAACTCTGCGACACCGTGCCCCGCCGCCAGATCAACCAGGTGTGCAAAATGCGGAAATTGTCCGCCAACGGCCACACACTCACGGCGGCAAATCCCGGCATGCTTTCCAGCATGCTGCGCGGCATCAATGCCAGGCCGGCCCCGGCGCTGACGCAGGCGAGCATGCCGTGGTAAGACTCGATCTCGAAGATCTTGCCTGGCACCGCACCGTCCTGGGAAAACCAGCGCTCCAAGTGGTGCCGGTAAGAGCAGTTCGAGCGAAACGTATAGATGCTCTCCCCGTTCACGTCCTGCCCCCGGTTGATCGGCGCGTGATGCAACGGCGCAATCACCACCATCTCCTCCTCGAATACCGGCACGCCTTCCAGCGTGGCATGCAGCACCGGCCCATCGACAAATGCCGCGGTCAGCCGACCTGACAGCACCCCCTCGATCATCGTGCCCGACGGCCCCGCGCTCAGGTCCAGCTCGACCTTGGTGTACTGCTGGTTATACGCCGCCAGCAACGTCGGGATACGCACCGCGGCTGTACTTTCCAGGGAGCCAAGGGCAAACGTGCCCTGGGGCTCCTCTCCCGCTACCGTCGCCCGGGCCTCCTGGACCAAGTCGAGAATGCGCCGCGCATAGCCGAGGAAATTCCAGCCGGCCGGTGACAGGCGCAGACGGCTCTTCTCGCGGATAAACAACTCGACGCCCAAGTCCTGCTCCAGTTGCTTGATGCGCGTGGTCAGGTTCGACGGCACGCGATGAATCAACTGTGCGGCGGCGCTGATGCTGCCCTGCTCGGCAACCGCCTTGAAGATTTCCAGCTGCACCAGGTCCAAATCATTCTCCAAACGTGAATGTATTGCTCAATATTATTCAGTTTCCAGAAAACATACAGCCCCGTACGCTGAACCCATTCCACTCATTCAGCAGGACGGTGCCATGAACCCGACGACCCACGCCCTCTCGATCAACCCGGCCAATGGCGAAACGGTCGGCAGCTATCCCTACGAAACCGAGCAGCAACTGGACGCAGCCCTCCAGCGCGCCACCCACGCCTTTCGTACCTGGCGCCGCCAGCCGGTCAGCCAGCGTGCCGAGTTGCTGCTGGCCCTGGCCGCCACCCTGCGCGAACAGGCCGAAACCATGGCGCAGATGATTACCCTGGAAATGGGCAAACCTATCGCCCAGGCCCGCGCTGAAATCGAAAAATGCGCCCAGCTCAGCGAATGGTATGCCGCCCACGGCCCAGCCATGCTCGCCCCGGAACCGACCCTCGTGGACAACGGCAGCGCCCGGATCGAATATCGCCCACTGGGCCCGATCTTCGCCGTGATGCCGTGGAATTTCCCGGTGTGGCAAGTACTGCGCGGCGCCGTGCCGACCTTGCTGGCCGGTAACACCTACGTGCTCAAACATGCGCCGAACGTCATGGGCAGCGCCTACCTGATCCAGCAAGCGCTGCAGAAAGCCGGCTTCGCCGACGGGCTTTTTTAAGTGGTCAACGTGACGAACGAGGGCGTTTCCAAGGCGATTGCCGACCCACGCATCGCCGCCGTCACCCTCACCGGCAGCGTGCGTGCAGGTATTGCCATTGGCTCCCAGGCGGGTGCCGCGCTGAAAAAATGCGTGCTGGAACTGGGCGGCTCCGACCCGTTCATCGTACTCAACGACGCCGACCTCGACGCCGCCGTGCAGGCCGCCGTGATTGGCCGTTTCCAGAACAGCGGCCAAGTCTGCGCCGCCGCCAAGCGCCTGATCATCGAAGCAGGCGTCGTGGAAGCTTTCACCGCCAAATTCCTCGAAGCCAGCCGCAAACTGGTAATGGGTGACCCGACCTCGTCCCAGACCTACATCGGCCCGATGGCACGCTTTGACCTGCGCGACGAGTTGCACGGTCAAGTGCAGGCCACATTGGAAGAAGGCGCGACCCTGCTGCTGGGCGGCAACAAAGTCGCAGGTGCCGGCAACTACTACGAGCCGACCGTATTGGCGAACGTCACCGACCAGATGACCTCATTCAAGCAGGAGTTGTTTGGCCCTGTGGCCTCGATCATCACCGCCCGTGACGCCGAGCACGCGGTGGCCCTGGCCAACGACAGTGAATTCGGCCTGACTGCGAGCCTCTTCACCACCGATGCGGCAAAGGCCCGTGATATCGCCAACCAACTGGAAACCGGCGGCATCTTCGTCAACGCATTCAGCGTCTCGGACCCGCGAGTGGCGTTTGGTGGCGTGAAGAAAAGTGGTTTCGGGCGCGAGCTGTCGCACTTCGGCGTGCGGGAATTCTGCAATGCGCAGACCGTGTGGCTGGATCGCAGGTAAACCCGGCCAGTCCCCTTACGACACCTTACCTGTGGCGAGGGAGCTCGCTCCCGTGGGGCTGCGCAGCAGCCCTCAACAGCCTCAGCCACGCACATGCCGGCGCACGCACTGCACCAACCCATCCAGCGCCTGGGACTTCACCGGCGCCAGCACACAGACCGTGTGTTCGCGCTGGCCCTCGGTCACGGTCAGGGTGTAGTGCACCTGGCCCGGGTTACCGGGCGCGGGCGGGTTGTTTGGCGGCAACTCAAAGAAGTCTGAAGCCTTGATCAGTTGCCGCAATTCCTGCTGGTCTTGCTCAGGGAGTGTGTCCAGCTCCACCGTGCGCGGCTTGGCCAGGCCCGGAAAAAAACCCGGCCCGCCGTTTTCCTTGATTGAGATGTGCATGGCTGCTCCTCACGTCAAACAGCAATACCGACCGCTTGCCAACCGTCCTTGACCGCCTTCTGTTCGTCCTTGTTCACGCCGTACAGGCGCCCCGCAACATCGTAAGTAATACGCGCAAAGCGCACAAACCCCGAATTAGGCCGCAGCCGCGCATCACGCAGCGCGTCATACCAGATGCGCCCCGCGCGCTCCCAGGCAAACCCACCCAACCTGGTCGCCACCTGGTAGAACGCATGGTTGGGAATACCGGAATTGATATGCACCCCACCATTGTCCTCGTAGGTCTGGACAAAATCATCCATGTGCCCCGGTTGCGGGTCCTTACCCAACAACTTGTCGTCAAAGGCGGTGCCGGGCGCTTTCATCGAGCGCAGTGCAGTGCCTTTGATCTTTTTGGTAAACAACCCTTTGCCGATCAACCAATCGGCATCTTCAGCCTTTTGTTTCAAGGCATATTGCTTGATCAGTGAGCCGAACACGTCCGACAACGACTCGTTCAACGCCCCGGACTGATTGAAATACATCAGCTTGGCCTCATCCTCCGTGACGCCATGGGCCAACTCATGGCCAATCACATCGAGGGCCACGGTGAAGCGGTTGAACAACTCGCCGTCCCCATCCCCGAACACCATCTGGGTCGAGTTCCAGAACGCGTTGTTGTAGTTCTGGCCAAAATGCACGGTCGCGTCCAACGCCATGCCCGCGTCGTCGATGGAGTTGCGGTCGAAGACCTGTTCAAAAAAATCGAAGGTGGCGCCCAGGCCATCATAGGCTTCGTCCACCGCCGCATCGCCACTCACGGGCTGCCCTTCGCCACGGATCAGTTTTCCTGGCAGGCTGTCGCTGCCCTCGGCGCTGTAGATCGAGCGCTGTTTCTCGGCGCCCATGGCCAAGGCCAAGCGGGCCGGCCCCTTGGCGGGCACCGCGACCATGCGCAGCGAGCGGAACGTGCTGTCCTTGGCACGGGTACGCAACGCGACGTCCCGCTGCGCCTTGTCGCCGTTGCGCGCGATCTGGTCGAGCATATAGGGCGGGATCAGGCAAAAAACCGGGTTACGCAAAGGGTGATCACACATGAACTGGCTCCTTGTTGGCATGGGGTGAACGTCCGGGTAACCGTTTCAGGATAGCCCCCAGGGGTTAACGCGTGTCATCAATTGTCATTAACCTATGTTGCAGTCGTGTTTATCCAAGGAGGACTTACCGATGCCCGCACGTAAAGCCAAGATTGACCTGTCGTACCGCCCACGGCTCGCTGACCTGCGCCCATTGATCACTGCGAGCCCCACGCTGCTGGAGGCACGGGCGGCGACGCCCCGCGTCACCTCGGCCAACGACCTGAAGGACCGACACGGCTACGCAGAGGATTTCCTCGGCAGTTTCGTGGTGCCCTGGCCCACGGCTGAAGGGGCCTTGGCGGAAGATGTACAGGTCTTGAAGGGGGGTGGTGAGCGCCTGGACTACACGCACTTCTCGATTACCATGTCGCGCTCGAAACGGCTCGCGCTGTATGTCGGCGTCAACATTGACGGCAACCAGCACGTGGAGATTATTCGCAGCAACGACAGCTGGGCCTATGACGGTCGCTTGCCTATCGAAGCACAGGTAGGCGACGCGCTTTATGCCAACAATGGCCTGGATCGCGGCCATCTGGTCCGCCGCCAAGATCCCAATTGGGGTGACGTGGCGCAAACCGCCAACCTCGACACCTTCCATTTCACCAACTGCTCGCCGCAGATGAGCGGGTTCAACCAGAAAACCTGGCTGGAACTCGAAGACTACATTCTGGACAACACGCAACGCTGGAAAGCCAGGGCCACGGTATTTACCGGCCCGGTGTACGCCGACGATGACCGCGTATACCGCGGCGTGCAAATCCCCAAGGCCTTCTGGAAAGTGGTCGCCTACCTCAACGACGACGGCAAACCGTCCGCCAGCGCCTACATGATCGACCAAATCCGCGAACTGGGGCAGCTCGACCTGGTGTTCGGCCAGCTCAGGACCTACCAGCGCAGCGTGATCCAGATAGAACGCCTGACCGGCATCCGCTTCGCCAACCTGGCCGACTACGACGGTTTCAGCAACGAAGAACGCGCCACCGGCACGCGTATCGAAGCGCTGATCCAGGGCCCTGAGGACATTCGTCTGTGAGCAGGCCCACCTTGGGCTATTTCACCTCGCTCTAATCAACTACCATACCGCGCCGGTTCCCAAACGGGACTAATAGGGAATCCGAAGCGCGGTCCACCCGCGTCAATCGGAACTGCCCCCGCAACTGTAGGTGCTGAGCCTGCTCCTGGATGCCACTGGACCTTGTCCGGGAAGGCCGGAGCCTGGCGACGACGCATCAGTCAGGAGACCTGCCGGCCCAAGCTCGATCACTAACCGGCGGGGTGTCCGGGAAGGACATCCTTGCCCTGCCCCATCGGCAGCGTTAATGGCTGTATTTCCACGACCGTACCTCCCCAGCTACTTGTACGGTTAAAACGGAGATTGCCCCATGCTGCCACGCTTTAGCGCACTGCTCACCAGTCTTGGCTTCTGTGCCCTGGCCCAAGCCGCCCCCACCCAGTACCCACTGACCGTGGAAAACTGTGGCAACCCCGTCACCTTTCAACAGGCCCCCGCGCGCAGTGTGACCATCGGCCAGGCCGCCACCGAAATGCTCTACACCCTGGGTGTGGCGGATAAAGTGGTCGGCACCTCGCTGTGGTTCAACGATGTGCTGCCCCGGTTCAAGGTGCAGAACGACAAGGTCGAGCGCCTGGCCAACAACGAGCCGAGTTTCGAAGCCGTGATCGCCAAGCGCCCGCAACTGGTGGCCGCTGAGCTGGAATGGGTGGTCGGCTCGCAAGGTGTGGTCGGCACCCGCGAGCAATTTGCTGAACTGAAGATTCCCACCTACGTGCTGCCCTCCGATTGCGAAGGCAAGGACAACCTGGTGGGCGCCGACGGGACGCGGCTGGAGCCTTTCCGTATCGACACCGTGTATAAAAGCATCCGCCAACTGGCCGAGATCTTCGACGTGCAGGCGCGCGGCCAACAAGTGAACGATGAGCTCAAGGCACGCCTGGCAAAATCCGTTGCCACCGCGCAAAGCAAAGGGCTCAAACAGGCCAGTGCATTGGTCTGGTTCTCCAGCGCCGAAATGGCCAGCGACCCCTACGTGGCCGGGCATAAGGGCGTTCCGCAATTCATGCTGGACACCCTGGGCCTGACCAACGTGGTGCAGTCCGATGAAGAGTGGCCTGCTGTCGGCTGGGAAACCCTGGCCAAGGCCAACCCGACCTTCCTGGTGATCGCCCGCATGGACCGCCGCCGCTACCCGGCCGACGACCATGAAAAGAAACTCGCGTTCCTGCGCACCGACCCGGTGACCCGCAACATGGACGCGGTGAAAAACAACCGCATCATCATTATTGACGCCCTGGCCCTGCAAGCCAGCCTGCGCACGTTCGATGGCCTGGAACAACTGGCCGGTGCCATCGACGGCTACGACCTGCCGAAATGATCCGTCCCTTGCTCGCCCTCATCCTGCTACTGCTCGCGATCCTCGCCGGCGTGGCCATTGGTGAAACCGCCATCGAACCGCAAGTGGTGTTGCAGGTACTCGCCAACAAACTGTGGGCGGCCGGCTACGCACTGGACCCGATCGATGAAGGCGTGGTGTGGAACTACCGCCTGACCCGCACCCTGGTCGCCGCCGCCTGCGGTGCGGGGCTGGCGACGTGCGGGGTAATCTTGCAGTCATTGCTGCGTAACCCATTGGCCGACCCATACCTGCTGGGCATCAGCGCCGGCGCCTCGACCGGTGCCGTGCTGGTGGCGTTGATCGGCGTGGGCGGCGGGTTGATTTCGCTGTCGGCCGGCGCCTTTGCCGGCGCCATGGCGGCGTTTGCCCTGGTGATTCTGCTGGCGCGCGCCAGCGGTGCGGCCAGCGGTACCGGGCAGATCATCCTCGCCGGCATTGCCGGTTCGCAGCTGTTCAATGCCCTCACCGCCTTCCTGATCACCAAGTCGGCCAGCTCCGAACAGGCCCGGGGCATCCTGTTCTGGCTGCTGGGCAACCTCAGCGGCGTACGCTGGCCCTCGGTAGGGCTGGCGGTGCCGGTGGCGGTCCTGGGCCTGGCGGTGTGCCTGTGGCATCGCCGTGCGCTGGATGCGTTTACCTTCGGCACCGACTCGGCGGCATCCCTCGGCATCCCGGTACGGCGTGTGCAGTTCCTGTTGGTGGGCTGTGCGGCACTGGTGACGGCGGTGATGGTGTCGATTGTCGGCTCCATCGGTTTTGTGGGGCTGGTAATTCCCCATGCGGTGCGCCTGCTGCTCGGCACCGGGCATTCGCGTCTGCTGCCGGCCAGTGCGCTGGGAGGCGCGCTGTTTCTGATCGCCGCCGATGTGCTGTCGCGGACCTTGATCAAGGGCCAGGTGATTCCGGTCGGCGTGGTCACTGCGCTGGTCGGCGCGCCTGTGTTTGCGCTGATCCTGATCGGTCGGAGGAACGCGCGATGAGTGTGCTGAGCTGCAACGGCCTGGGCTTCAAGGTGCGTGATGCCGAGTTGCTGCGCGATATCCATCTGGATGTTCAACGGGGCGAAACCCTGGGCATCGTCGGGCCGAACGGTTCCGGCAAATCCACCTTGCTCAAACTGCTTGCCGGTTTGCGCACGCCGGCCAGCGGCGAAGTACGCTTGGGCGGCCAACGCCTGAATGAACTGTCGCGCCGTGCCATCGCCCAACAGCTGGCGGTGGTGGAGCAACAGGCCGACACCGACGACGCGATCCGCGTGTTCGACGCTGTGGCCCTGGGCCGCACGCCGTGGCTGTCGGCGTTGAGCCCATGGTCCAGCGAAGACCACGCCATCGTCACCCAAGCCTTGCATGACGTCGACGCCACGCACCTCAGCCAGCGTGCCTGGCGCAGCCTCTCGGGCGGTGAACGCCAGCGCGTGCACATCGCCCGCGCCCTGGCGCAACGGCCGCAGATCCTGTTGCTGGACGAGCCCACCAACCACCTGGATATCCAGCATCAACTGGCGATCCTCAAAGGCGTGCAGGCGCTGCCCGTGACCACCTTGATTGCATTGCATGATCTTAATCAGGCACTGACCTGTGATCGCCTGGCCGTGCTGGATCACGGCCGATTGGTGGCGTTGGGCAAACCGCTGCAAGTGCTGACGCCGCAACGGTTACAGCAGACCTTCGGGGTGCAGGCGCATTACCTGACAGACCCGTTCGATGGCGCGCAGATACTGCGGTTGCGCCCCAGTTGATGGCCCATTCGGTTGACTATCCATTGGCGAGCGTAGCCGAGCACGTCCCGCGCCATATCCACGGGAAAATGGATAAACCCATGCGCCGCCTCCGGCAGCAGATACGCCTCAGCGCCAGGCCATCGCTCGGCGATCAATAAGGTGTCATCTTTGAGCGGGTCCAACTCGCCGACAAACATCAACGCCGGCGGCAACCCTGCGAAATCGCCATATAACGGCGACCATCGCGGCTGGCGGCGCTCATCATCAGTCAACCCCGGCGTCAGCATACGCAGCGCTGCAACCATCCCCGGCCCGTCCAGCAACAAGGTCTGCGGCCCCGCCGTGCGCACGCTCGGCGTACCGGTCAAATCATAAACGCCGTAATACAACACCGCCCCGCTGACCCGCGGGAGCAAGTGCGGCCACTGCTTGAGCGCCAGTAACGTCGCTGCCGCCAGGTGCCCACCCGCCGACTCACCGACGACGATCACCGGCAAGCCGGCGAACTCCGCGCAGTCCTCCAACAACCAACGGGCAGCCGCCAGGCAGTCGTCCAGCAGGCCCTCGAGCGGCGTGTCCAGCGCCAGCCGATAGTCCACCGACACCACTGCCACGTCGCAGGCGTTGACCATGCCCAGGTTGAGGTCGTCATCCATCTGCGCATTGCCGATGACCCAGCCGCCGCCGTGGATATCCAGCACCACGCCCTTGGGTTGGCCGCGTGGGCGCAGGATACGCACGGGCACCGTCCCGATGAGCCGGGTTTCAGCCTCGGGGGCCTGCTTGAGCTTTTGACTGACCCGCAACAACGCCTGGATCAAACGCGGCGTCACGCGATTGCGGATTTTAAAGCGTGGCATCCAGGCGAGTTTCTGGTTGAAGCGGCGCATCTGGGCCAGTTCAGGCTCACTGGCGGACCAGGGTTTAGGCGCCATCAGCGGTTATTGCGCAGGATCGAGAAGTTCAGCGCCGCCGCCACACACAGCCACGCCAGGTAAGGGAACAGCATCAGGCCGGTGATCAGGTCCAGGCGCACCGCCAACACCACCATCGCCGCCACGGTCACCCACAGCACCGCGATAATCAGCATCCCGGCGAGGATCCGATGGGCACCGAAGAACACCGGCGTCCACAGCGTATTCAAGGCAATCTGCGCCGCCCACAAGGCCAGGACGATTTGGCTGCCGGGAATCAGGCTGAGACGATAACCGGCCCAGGCCAGCAGCAGGTAGATAAGGGTCCACGCGACCGGAAACAGCCAATTGGGCGGCGTGAAGCTGGGTTTGACCAGGGATTCGTACCAGGCGCCGGGCTTGAAAAGTAAGCCGGTACTGGCAGCGGCGATGCAGGCGAGCAGGAAGATGAAAAAAGTCATGGTCGGTCCTTGGCTGGGCATTTCATGCTTGGACGTACCGCACTCGGGTAAAAGTTCACTGGCGTACCCAAGCTAAGCAGGCGCCACAATCCTCAACCAAGGCCAACGCGCCTGGTAACTCCTGGCCTTCTGCGCAAACAATGCCGGCTCCGGATGCCGCGGGTTGATACGCAACACCCCCTGCGCCACATCCTCCAACCCGTACGGCGCATACACCTCGCCCGTCGCAATCTCCAGGCCGATGCACGTGCCCGCCACCAGGTAACGATCAATCCCCTGCCTGGCCGTGTGCAACTGCGGATAAGGCCGACCGAACCGCTGCGCGTACCAAAGGTGCACCCGCGCCTGATTCTTCACCTCAACGTTGACGCCCAGGTCCTGGAACAGCACTTCGGCCGAACGGATCACCGCATCCTCGGCCTCGTAGGACAAGTCCGTATCGAAATAAAAAACGTCGTAGTCCTTGACGCCCTTGTCAGCAGGCAGCTTCGCCTGATGATTCCACACCGCCTGGAACAGACAGCCCGCCGTGAGGAAACACTGGTCCACCCCGAGGTCAGGCAGGCGCGCGGTGATTTCGGCGTTGATAGGGTTGGCCATGGCCAGGTCGAGCAGGGTTTTGACGGTCAATGTCATGGTCATCCCTTTCAATCGTTTTCCAGCGGCCAACTGTACAACAGGGCCACGACTCTTAGCGCAACAGATGCACAGCCAAACCGACCAGCGCGCAAGCGATCAACACCTGAATCACTCCGCGCTTGAAATAAAACAGTGCGACCGCCGCCATCAGTGCGATCAACGCGGAAGGCCAATCAAGGCTAGCGCTGAAACCCTTTGGCCACAGCACGTGATACCCGAAGAAGCACGCCAGGTTCAGGATCACGCCAACCACGGCAGCGGTAATGGCGGTCAATGGTGCGGTGAACCTGAGTTCGTTGTGGGTCGACTCCACCAGCGGGCCACCGGCAAGAATGAACAGAAATGAGGGCAGAAAGGTGAACCATGTCACCAGAGACGCGGCGACAGCCCCAGCCAGAAACATTTGATCGGCGCCAAACACCTGCGAGACGTAGGCGCCGACGAAGCCGACGAAGGCCACCACCATGATCAGCGGCCCGGGCGTGGTTTCCCCTAGCGCCAGCCCGTCAATCATCTGTGTCGGGGTCAGCCAGCCATAGTGCCCCACCGCTCCTTGGTAGACATAAGGGAGCACCGCGTAGGCACCGCCAAACGTTAACAGCGCAGCCTTGGTAAAGAACCAGCCCATCTGGGTCAACGTGCCCTGCCAGCCAAACGACAGGATCAAAACAGCCATTGGCAATGCCCACAGTGCAACGCCAAGCAGAGCGAGCGATGCCAATTTCAACCAACTGAACCGGGCATGCTCTGGGGACGGGGTGTCGTCATCGATCAAGGCCGGGCCAAACGTTCTCTTGGCGGCACTATGCCCCCCTGTTCTGAATTTCTCGGGTGCCAGGCGTCCCCCGACATAACCGATCAATGCCGCCCCCAGGACAATCAACGGGAATGGGACATTAAACGCGAAAATTGCGCTGAATGAAGCGGCCGCTATCGCCCATAGCCAATGGTTCTTCAGCGCTCGCGAGCCGATCCTGTGGGCTGCCTGCACAACGATGGCGGTCACGGCAGGCTTGATGCCATAAAAGAGGCCCGCTACCACCGGCACTTCGCCGAACGCAACATATAGCCATGACAAAGCGATCAGGATAACCAGCGAAGGCAGCACGAACAGCCCACCCGCGACCACCCCGCCCCAGGTTCGATGCATCAGCCAGCCGATGTAAGTCGCCAACTGCTGAGCCTCCGGCCCAGGCAGCAACATGCAATAGTTGAGCGCATGCAAGAACCTGCGCTCGGATATCCAACGGCGCCGCTCGACCAGTTCCTGATGCATGATCGAGATCTGCCCCGCAGGCCCGCCGAAACTGATGAAGCCCAACTTCAACCAGAACCAGAAAGACTCCCGCAAACTGACCGCCTGCGGCCTCGACAACGCTTCTTCACCCACGGGTCCCGCTACCTTGCTCATTGCGCTGTTCCTCTTTCACAAAACCGTCGAGGGGAATATAGGGGCAGTCCTGAAATGATACGTGACAGAGCAAGAAACTAAACCGTGATAGCGATAAGCTTGAACCTCCACCCTGCTCCCACCCTCAGGTGTATTGCACCATGACGCTCTCCTCCCACTTCACCCCCTGGGCCTCGCTGTTTGGCGGTGCACTGATAGGCCTGTCCGCCGGTCTGTTCATTCTGGCGATGGGCGCTGGAATGCTGTTTTTTGAAGGGGCGGACTCGCGAAGGTCAGCCAAAGCATGAAAAGCCTGCTCAATGCTGTACGCCGCTGGGCCAAAACCTTGAAACGGCAAACCATGGTGCTGTGGTTTTGTTATCGACACCCGCAAACGCCCTGGCTGCCCAAATGGATCTCAGTATTCGTAGTGGCCTATGCGCTGAGTCCCATCGACTTGATTCCGGATTTTATTCCGGTGCTGGGTTACCTGGACGACATGATCATCCTGCCCCTTGGCATTCTGCTCGCGATTCGCTTGATGCCTGCGCAAGTCCTTGAGGATTGTCAGCGCCAGGCCAGTGAGTGGGAGAACAGCCACGCCGAACGGCCCGTGAATAAAGTGGCTGCGGGGGGGGTGGTGATAGTTTGGCTGGTGGCTGCGGGGGCACTACTGGCTTATTTTATTTGAAGCGAAGAAGCCTGGGATCAAGTTGCCAGGGAGCAAGCCCCCTAGCCACAGGTCGGTATGCTGCGCTTCAAAAGTTGCGAATCAACGCCCCAAACAGATCGCCACGCGGCATTTTGTTCAACGGGATGTCGGCATTCTCAAACCATTCGCGACCGGCCTCGGGATGCGGGCCGCTCAGCACGACCACACCCTTTTCGTAGGTATAGCGCGCCGCCGCGACGTCGCCGTTGCGGTAGGTCGCGATGGTTTTGTAGGGCGCGGCCGGGTCGGCTGCGGGAATGTAAGGGCCGTCCTGGAAGAACACATGGTCAGGCTTGCCTTCCCACATGACCTGCACGGCGGCGTCGGCGATGCCGGGCACTTCAAAGCCGGGGCGGCCGGCTTCGCCGTCGAGGTCCTGGGGGATCAGGCCGAGGTTACCGTCATCCGCCAGATAGGCACCCATGCACAAACCCAGGTAGCGCCCGCCGCCGGCGACATAACCACGAATCGCCTCGGCGCGCGCATCGCCCAGGCTGCGCAGGGCACCGGGAATGTCCTGACCGCCGCCGGGCTGCACGTAGAGGTCATAGCGCGCCAGGGTTTGTGGCGTGATGTCGATGGCCTCCTGCGCGCCCACATAATCGATCTGATACTCGGGATTGAGGCGGCGCAAGGCATTCGCCACGTTCTCGGAACAGTCATCGCAGCCCGCCGGGCCGCGGTAGATGGCGACGTGCTTGATGGGCGTGGCGGCCTCGGCCGGCGACGGCAGCAAAAGCGCGAATGCAATTAACGTGACGGCGACAGCTCGTAAGTTCATGACCGAAGGCTCCTGTACGGACAACGCAAAGCCTATAGCGATTGCGCCCTTCAATCCGTTAACAGTTGTAAACGCCGTGAAGCCCCTTACTTGGCAAACGCATACTCCCCACCCTGCTCCACCGCCTTGCGATACGCCGGCCGCGCCTGGAATTTTTTCACCCACGCCGCCAGGTTCGGGTAAGCCTGCAACTTGCCCTGGGCCTTGGCGATTTCGCCGATGAAACTCATCTGGATATCCGCGCCACTCAGCTCATCGCCCAGCAGGTAGGCTTTATCCGCCAGCACGTCGTTCAGGTACCCCAGGTAATTGGCCACTTCCGATTCGATCCTCGGGTGCAACGGCGCGCCAGCGTCACCAAGGCGGCCGACGTAGAGGTTGAGCATCAGCGGCAGCATCGCCGAGCCTTCGGCAAAGTGCAGCCATTGCACGTATTGGTCATAGGTGGCCGTGGCGGGATCGGGTTGCAGGCGGCCCTGGCCATAATGGCGGATCAGGTAGTCGATAATGGCAGCGGATTCGATCAGCACTTGGCCACCGTCTTCGATCACCGGGGATTTGCCCAACGGGTGGATGGCCTTGAGCTCGGGCGGCGCGAGGTTGGTCTTGGGGTCGCGCTGGTAGCGCTTGATCTCGTAAGGCAGGCCGAGTTCTTCGAGCAGCCAGAGGATGCGTTGCGAGCGCGAGTTGTTGAGGTGGTGAACGGTGATCATGGTAGCTCCGCTAAGCGAAAGGGGGGTCCTGAAAAGAGACTACACCACCGCCCGGGAGTGCCCACCTAATTTACTTGTAGTGAGCGGGCTCGCCCCGCGCTGGGTTGCGTAGCAGCCCCAAAACCAGGCACCTCGGTCTTTCTGAAACACCGCAGTGACAGGGTTTAGGGCGGCTGCGCCCCCCCAGCGCGGGGCAAGCCCGCTCACTACAAACGCTCAGCCCAATCGAAAGCGCGCGGTGTTATCGCTCAATGCCCGGCTGCCTTTGCTCAAGGTGTCCGCCGCCTGGTTCACGGCACGCGCGCCATCGAGCAGGCGCCCTGCCGCTTGGTCAACCTGCTGGATATTACCGCTCACTTCATCCGCCGTGGCAGCCTGTTCTTCCACCGCCGCGGCAATCTGCGCCAGGGTGTCGGTGACATTTTGTACCGCGCCTGCGATTTCGCCCAGGCGTGCCCCCAGGCCGGTGACTGACTCGGCGTCGGTCAGGGCTTGCTCGCACGCCGCGCCCATCAAGGTGACCGCCTGGCTGACGGTTGCACGCAGGCTGTCCACGGTGCCGGCGATCTGCGCCGTGGACGCCTGGGTGCGTTGCGACAGGCTGCGCACTTCATCGGCCACCACGGCAAAACCGCGCCCTTGTTCGCCGGCGCGAGCGGCTTCGATGGCGGCGTTGAGCGCCAGCAGGTTGGTCTGTTCGGCAATACCCCGAATGGTATCGACCACCGATTGAATCTGCTGGCCTTGCTGGCTGACCTGTTCCAAGGCGTTGGCGGTGTCGGTCAGGCGCTGGTTGAGTTGCTGGATGCTCGCCGTAGTGCGCTGGCTGTCGCGACTGCTGTCCTCGGCAATGCTGCGGGTGTGCTGGGCACTTCCAGAGGCTTGCTCGCAACTTCTGGCGACACCCATCGAAGTGGCGGCCAGTTGGGTGGCGGCGGCGGCAACCTGGCTGATCTGGTGCTGCTGGTCTTCGACCTCGGTGAGGGTGCTGCCCGATTGTGCGTTGAGGGTGTGTACGGCCGAACCGAGTTGCTGGGTTTCATGATTGACGCCCAGCAGGCTGGTGCGCAGTTGCACCACGGCAGCGTTGAGTGCGGCGCTGATCAGCGCCAGTTCATCGCGGCCTTCCACCGCCACTTCGATACACAGGTTGCCGTCGCGCAGGGACTCGGCCAGCGTGGTGATGCCGCTGGCGCTACGGCGGATCGAGGCTTGCAGGCACATGAACAGGTACAGTGCGGCCAACGCCAACAGACTGAACGTCGCCGCCACCGGAATGAACTGTTTGATCGATTGCCCGTGGTAGTAACCCAGGCGCGCATCCAGCGCGTGCAGCGACTGGCTGCGCAACGCGCCCAGGGCACCGAGCACGGCGTCGACACTGCTGTCGAACGCGGCAGTATCGAGCTTGATGGTGCCGCCGAAAACGCCCTCGTCCAGCGTCTTGAGTTGGTTGTCCAGCAACTGCAGGCTGCTGTCATATTGGGCAGTCCACGGCTCAATGCCCGGATATTGCTTGGCCTTGAGCGAAGCGGCGGCTTTGACCAACTGATCCCGGGCATCGCCGATACGGCCGCGCAGGTCACGCATCTGCAAGCGGCTTTGCAAGGTGAACTGCCCCGAGGCAATGGACGACTCACCGACGCTGGCGGTGCGGCCGATGCGCTCGATCAGGTCCGGCGTGTACTGGCTGGAAATCTGCATCAGCAGGTAGGTTTCCAGCCAGGGATCGAGGATCAGGCCGGTATCCAGGGTGATCTGCTCGCGCAGGGTTTGCATGGCGGTCAAGGCAGCGGTAAAGCGATCATAACCGTCCGGCCACCAGCCCACGGCACGCAAGGACTGGGTGTCCATGCCCTTGACGGCGGCCTGCAACGCCTCGAAGCGCGCCAGGGTGTCGGCGCTGGCGTGCTCAGTGTTGAGCACATCACCCAAGGCTTGCAGGCTCTGCTGGATCAGCGGGTTAGCGGCATCGACCTTGTCCATCGCAGCCTGGGCGGCAGGGGTTGGCGCACGCAGGATGTCCACGGCCTTCCAGCGCGCAGCGAGGTTGCGTTGTGCGGTGAGCTGGCTGTCGAGCGCGTCCAGGGCCAACAACTGGCGAACGCCGGACTGTTCGCTGGCAATCACCGCGAGTTTGTCGCGATAGCCCTGCCCGATCAGCCACACGCTCGCAGCCAAGGGCAGCATGAACAGGAAAAACAAGACCTGGAACTTGCGTGCGAAACCGAAACGGCCGAGCAAACGGATACCCGGTGATAAAAGACTGTGCATCGCCGACCACTCCCCCAAACAGCTTAGAAATGACTAAAAGCAAAATGCCATGTCATTGATTAAACTGGCTCAAGCAAGATGTGGGCCGTTGGTGCCGAGGCCGAAAACAGGCGCTTCTACACCGGCTGCCCGCTCAGGCGCGCACGAAAATGGGGCGAAAGCACTCAGTGTTGCGTGCACGCCTGTAACCCGTCGAGACGGGCCTTGGAATTTTATGCTTTCAGCAAAGGATCTGCCCATGCAACGCATCATCATCCTCGGTAACGCCGGCAGCGGTAAATCAACCCTGGCCCGCGAACTGGGTAAGCGCCTGGCAGCACCGGTGGTACACCTGGACAAGTTGTTCTGGGAACCGAACTGGGTAGAGGTCGATAACGAAATCTTCCGCAAGCGGATCAGGCAAGCGATTGCCGCGGACAAATGGATCTGCGAAGGCAATTACGCACGACGTAGCTTCGACCTGCGCCTGCCGCGAGCCGACCTGATCATCTGGCTCGACACTCCGCGCACCACGTGCTTGTGGCGTGTGCTGGTGCGCAGCCTGCTGGACCGACCACGTACAGACAAACCGACGGGGTGCAAGGAAAAGCTCGACAGAGAGTTCCTGGCTTTCCTGAGTTACTGCTGGAACTATGACCGCCTGAGCCGCCCAGGCATTGAGGTCGCACGCTTGACGGTCGCACCGCAGGTTCCGGTGATTCACTTACGCAATGCGCGGGAGGTGGCTGAGTTTTTGATGAGATTGCCCATCCCAACAACGCCCGCTGAATCTTGCTATACGGCTAGGCCAGCACCGCTGCCGAAAACAGCCGCCCCCCGAAACTGGCATTCATTGGTCAGCAGTTGGGATGGCTTTGACCGCGAGGCCGGTCTACTGGCGATTCGATCAGAACAAACCAGCGAGCGGTTATCAGCAATTATCGTACGACTCAATGACTGGGTGCCCCAAGTTCGCGAGGCCGCGAAAACCGCACTCGGTGACTATTTGACGCCCAAATATGCACCTTGGCTGATCGCTCAACTTCCCGCACTTCTCGCGCTCGAAATGCGCAAGCGCGAAAACCATCGAGTCACACTCGACAATCTCCAAGCGCTGCTGGCAACACCGGAATGCCTGCCACTGTGCGCCCCTGCCTTGCCCACCAGCCGTGGCCAGTGCGCTCGCTTGCTCTTTCGGGTCCTTGCTCAATCAATGACGGACGATGAACGGGAGCCGTTTCTGATAATGAGCTTGCATCACCCCGACTTCAGCGTACGTCGAGCGGCCCTTGGAGGTGCCATGGAACTGCCACAAGCCGCGGCTCAACGGGCTGTCGCATTCGGACTCGCCAGCAACAGCAGCATTCTCAGGAGGCTTTCGTTTCTGGAGGCGGTCCGGATACCAACGGGTCGTACTCGGTTGATCGAAGACTTTTTAACGGACCCCTCACCGGCAACCAGGTCGACAGCGTTATGGGCCGCAAAAAAATATGGCGTCGAACCCATGCATGTCCTGCAGACGCACCTGCGTGGCAATACACCCGAGACGAAAGCGCAATGGCTGGGCGTCCTTGGACTGGCACAGGATTTGAACATGCCGGTCCCTGAAGACTGGTTGACTACGGCATTGGAGCAAAAGAGCGGCGCGGTTCGCTCACTGGTGCTGAACATCGAAGGCGGTAACCGACCTGCACGTTTAATTTGCGCGATCGCAGATCCTTCCAAGAGCGTATTT
This sequence comes from Pseudomonas sp. Q1, assembly GCF_009935975.1. Lineage (NCBI taxonomy): Bacteria > Pseudomonadati > Pseudomonadota > Gammaproteobacteria > Pseudomonadales > Pseudomonadaceae > Pseudomonas > Pseudomonas sp. Q1. Next base: position 63,767 of record NZ_QODI01000018.1, read on the forward strand.
GAGGTAGCGGTCACAGGCTTGCGTTCTCAACCCTGGAGCGTCATAGCATCGGCATTTACCCGCCAACTTGAAGTCCTTTGGGCCACCTTGACCGCTGATAGACGCCAGGCGCTGCTCGGTTTGATGCCTAAATGGACTCAAGCTGGATTTCTTCTCCAGCAACTTCAAATCGCACCGACTGAGCCGTCTTCACTTGAGCAGATTCGCCTCTGGGCCGACGCCCAGGTCTATGCGATTACCGACCGCGATACGCCGAAAAACGAGCGCGACCCGATCATTGAACGGTTGATGGCACTTGAGGCGGGCCGGGCATTGCCAGCCGGTATCATCTCCAGACTCACATAAGGTATGACGTGCAATACAGCGCGCACGGCCCGACTCTCCGCTTACCACTGGAAAAAAACGACAGGCAGACACCGGGACGCGGTGGGCGCAGTCAGTGCCGACGGCCTATTTGGCGAGCATATACCGGCTGAAATTATTGATGTGATCATCCAGATTATCCTCAAGCATCATCCGGTACTGATCACAGAAATACTTCAGCATGGCCTCCCGCGCCTCGGCCATTTCTGCGCCGGACTTGAAGTTGCGAGCACTGGCCCAGGCGTTGAAACGCGTGGTGCCGAACATCATCGAGGCACTGACCTCGCCGAGGTTTTCACAGGTCTTGAGCTGCTCGTTCGACAGTTCGATGTGCGCGTCGGCACGGTCGTAGAAGGCTTGGTCGGTGGTATCGGCCATGGCGGGGTCCTGGGTCAGCGAATGAAGGGCCGCATTGGAGCATAAGACGTCAACCTCAGGCGACCGAAGCCTGCGCCTTCACGCCAGTAATTCACTAATCCAGCGCACCTCTCGGGCCACTTCCTGCACCTTCGCCGGCGGCACCGCTTGCCGCGCCTGTTCAAGGCTGGCCAGGGTCTTGTGCTTCTGACGCAGCAGGCGTTGCCACTTGGCCAGGAACACCGGGCTGCGCGCTTGCATCTGCAGGGGGCCGAAGTACAGTTGTTCGCCGCTGTAGGTCACGGGCCCGGCGCGTTCAGCCACGATGATTTCGTAGTAGAAGCGGTTCTCGTGCAACAGCTCTTCGTGCAGGATCGAGTAGCCATTGTCCATCAACCACTGGCGCAACGGTTGCTCGCCACCGTTGGGTTGCAGGATCAGGCGTTCCAGGCCGCTCAGGCACGCCTGGCCGGCGTCGAGGATGTCGCGAATGGTTTCGCCGCCCATGCCGCAGAGGCTGATCGCGGTGATCCCGTCCCCCGGCTCGATCGCCGCCAAGCCATTGGCCAGGCGCACGGTAATGTGTTGTTCCAGGCCATTGTCGCGCACGGTACGTTGGGCGGCGTGGAATGGTGTGGTCGCGACCTCCCCCGCCACCGCGGCGGTGATCACGCCACGGTGCATCAACGCCACCGGCAGGTAGGCGTGATCGGAGCCGATATCGGCCAGGCGCGATTCGGCCGGCACGTTGGCGGCCACGCGCTCCAGGCGCATGGACAGCGTGTGTTGGTTCAACGGTTGGTCCTTTTCATTCCCCGGAAAATCGATCCCGGCTATTGGTCAGATGCAACACCATGGCGGCCCGCGCGGCGTCCGGGTCTTGACGCCTGATCGCGTTGAAGATCGCCTCATGCTCCAGGTTCGCCAGTTGCCCCAGCCTGGCAAAATCCGCCCCGCCGCGTTCGGCGCCCTTGACCTGGGTACGCGGAATCATCGCATTGCCCAGGTGCGCCATGATCTCGGTGAAAAACGTATTACCGGTGGCTTCGGCGATCAGTTGGTGAAAGCGCTTGTCTTCTTCCACGCAGCTGTCGTTACTGGCCAGCGATGCCTGATAGTCATCCAGCGCCTGGCGCATACGGGCCAGTTGTTCATCCGACCGGCGCAGTGCCGCCAGCGCCACAGCCTGCACCTCCAGGCCCAGGCGCAACTCAAGCATGTTGCGCACACTGGCGACCGTATCCACGTGCAGGCGCAAGCCCTGCTGCGCGCGCGGCTCCAGCACGAAGGTGCCGATACCGTGACGCGTCTCCACCAGGCCGGATGCCTGCAATTTGGAAATGGCTTCGCGCACCACGGTACGGCTTACGCCGTGCTCCAGCACGATGCTGGATTCGGACGGCAGTTTTTCGCCGGGCTTGAGTTGCCCGAGCAGGATGCGCTGGGTCAGCGCGTCGACCACGCCTTGGGCCAGGTTGCTGGAGCGTCTACGGACAAGGGTTCCGTTTTCAATGGGCATCACTGCGGGTCCACGGGGTTGGGCTGGAGGGAGCTTAACACTCCCTATCCGAGCCTGGCAGGCTAGGTTCACAAGACACCCAACTTGTATGACAACCAAATTGATAAATCTGCATTTCAACGCCCCCTGCCGCCAGCCCCAGATAACGTCGGCTTTGCTCGACAACGCTAAAAAAATCTATAACCACCAATAAACATGGGCAAATAACCATAAAATCTATTTCAATGGCGGCCTTATAAGCACAAAAACATCAATCACCCAATTGCGAATCCAAGAACACCACTTGTATGATGTCTATCAACAACACACAAACCCGCATAAAAATAAATCAGGGGGAGTTTTCGAGTCATGAGCCATTCAAATCCAGCATCCGCCGCTGCAGAAAACGAATCGGTGCTCAGCCGCACCGTCAGCAAAGTGAAGAGCCATGTGCTCCCCCTGTTCGTGATCATGTTCATCCTCAACTACATCGACCGGGTCAATATCGGCTTCGTGCGCACGCACATGGAGCACGACCTGGGCATCGGCGCCGCTGCCTATGGCCTGGGCGCCGGACTGTTCTTCATCGGCTACGCGCTCTTCGAAGTGCCCTCCAATCTGCTGCTGCAGAAGGTCGGCGCACGGATCTGGCTGACCCGCATCATGTTCACCTGGGGCATCGTCGCCACGCTGATGGCGTTCATCCAGAACGAAACCCACTTCTACATCCTGCGCTTTTTACTGGGCGTGGCCGAAGCGGGCTTTTTCCCGGGGGTGATCTACTACTTCACCCGCTGGCTGCCGGGTGTTGAACGCGGCAAAGCGATCGCCATCTTCCTCAGCGGCTCGGCCGTGGCCTCACTGATTTCCGGGCCGTTGTCGGGCGCGTTGTTGCAGATCGAAGGGTTCGGTTTCCACGGCTGGCAATGGATGTTCGCCATCGAAGGCCTGGCGTCCGTGGCATTGGGGTTCTTCGTGTGGTTCTGGCTCGACTCCAAACCCCACGACGCCCAATGGCTGACCCGTGAAGAACAGGATGCACTGGTGAGCGCCATCGACCAGGAGCAGCGCGACCGTGAAGCGCTGACCACGGTCAAGCCGACCCTCGGCAAGCTGCTCAAGGACCGTCAGATCCTGTTGTTCTGCGCCTTGTATTTCTGCATCCAACTGACGATCTACGCAGCCACCTTCTGGCTGCCCAGCATCATCAAGAAGATGGGCGATTTGAGCGACGTGCAGGTCGGTTTTTTCAACTCGATCCCGTGGTTGATCTCGATCATCGCCATGTATGCGTTCGCCGCGCTATCGGGCAAATTCAAGTTCCAGCAGGCCTGGGTTGCCGCTGCGCTGCTGATTGCCGCAGCGGGCATGTTCATGTCCACCACCGGCGGACCGATCTTTGCCTTTGTGGCGATCTGTTTTGCAGCCATCGGTTTCAAGTCCGCCTCTTCGCTGTTCTGGCCAATCCCCCAGGGTTACCTGGACGTGCGCATCGCCGCCGCCGTGATCGCCCTGATCAACTCCATCGGCAACCTGGGCGGTTTTGTGGCACCGACCACGTTCGGCTTTCTGGAGCAGACCACCGGCTCGATCCAGGGCGGCCTCTATGGCCTGGCCGGCACCTCGGTGCTGGCGGCGATCCTGGTGTTCTTCGCCAAGACGTCGCCCTCTGCCGCGTTGCCTGCGCCAAGCGTTACTCCAACGGCCACCGCTATCAGCAACCCCCTTTGAGCCCATTCAGGACATCACCATGACTACCCCCGTCATCACCCACTTCCAAGTCATCCCCGTGGCCGGCCATGACAGCATGCTGCTGAACCTGAGCGGCGCCCACGGCCCCTTCTTTACCCGCAATATCGTGATTCTCAAGGACAGCAGCGGCCATACCGGCGTCGGTGAAGTGCCCGGCGGCGAACGCATCCGCGAAACCCTGGAGGACGCGCGCAGCCTGGTCGTCGGCCAGCCCATCGGCCAGTACCAGCGCATCCTCAACCAGATGCGCAGCACCTTTGCCTCACGCGATGCTGCGGGCCGTGGACTGCAGACCTTTGACCTGCGCATCACCATCCATGCGGTCACCGCCGTGGAAGCGGCCCTGCTCGACCTGCTGGGCCAATACCTTGAAGTGCCGGTGGCCGCCCTGCTCGGCGAAGGCCAACAGCGCGATGCGGTAAAAATGCTCGGTTACCTGTTCTATATCGGCGACCGCACAACGACCAACCTGGCCTACCGCAACGAGGCGCACGCAGAGGACGAGTGGTTGCGCTTGCGCCACGAACCGGCCCTGACCAGTGAGGCCGTGGTGCGCCTGGCCGAAGCCGCCAAAGCCAGATATGGCTTCAACGACTTCAAGCTCAAGGGTGGTGTCTTGAGCGGCGATGCGGAAATCGAAGCGGTTACCGCCCTCGCCGAACGCTTCCCGGATGCGCGCATCACCCTCGACCCGAACGGGGCCTGGTCACTCAAGGAAGCCATCCGCCTGTGCCATGACCAACACCATGTGCTCGTCTATGCCGAGGACCCATGCGGTGCGGAAAATGGCTATTCAGGCCGCGAAGTCATGGCTGAATTCCGCCGTGCCACGGGCCTCAAGACCGCGACCAATATGATCGCCACCGACTGGCGCGAAATGGGCCACGCCATCCAGTTGCAGTCCGTGGACATTCCCCTCGCCGATCCGCATTTCTGGACGATGCAAGGCTCGGTGCGCGTGGCGCAGATGTGCAACGACTGGGGCCTGACCTGGGGTTCGCACTCCAACAACCACTTCGATATTTCCCTGGCGATGTTCACCCAGGTCGCGGCGGCTGCACCCGGTGATATCACGGCCATCGACACCCACTGGATCTGGCAGGACGGCCAACGCCTGACGCGCGAACCGCTGAAAATCGAAGGTGGCTACGTGAAGGTGCCGGCCAAGCCGGGCCTGGGTGTGGAGATCGACATGGACGCGGTGGCCAAGGCCCACGAAGTCTATAAAGGCATGGGCCTGGGTGCGCGGGATGACAGCGTGGCCATGCAGTTCCTGATCCCGGGCTGGCGCTTCAATAACAAGCAGCCTTGCCTGGTGCGCTAGGCACTTCGTTCGATGCAACCAAGGCGAGCTTCACCGATCTCTTGCACTGCACTGGGTGCCGACGGTTGTGCGGTGTTTGGGGCTAATGGAAAGCCCCGTGCACTCGTGCGAAAAACATGCTGGCGACGGGAATGAGGCAGTGAATGTCAGGGCTTGCTGGGTGTGGCCTGTTTGGCTGTGACCGTTGTTATCGGCTGCACCGTCAGCTCCACACCCAGCGCCAGCATGAGCTTCTGGACTGTCTCATAACGTGTTGTGCACCCCAACGACGGCTCGACAATTCTGGCCGGACGCTGCAGCAGACGATCGTTGGGAGCACAAACTCTGCGGATCAAATTGAAAATTAATTAATACGTAAAATATAGGGTTTACGCACCAACAACTTTTGATGGCGCCATTTTCGCTCAAATGAAAACTTCCACCATGCCAAACTCAAGTTTTCTCCTAGTTAAATTACTATACTAAGCTTTTAACGATAAGAATTTTAAAATACCCACATCTCTAAACTACAGCTACCAGCTAGACCCCAAACTCATAACGGACACCCCCATACATACACGGAACACCCAGCTTTTCAAAAAAATCATCTGTAAATAAAACCGCGCTTGATATGGCCCAGCGTGCACAACCAGTTCCAAGTACCTTGTCAGGATAAAAGGGGTTTCCGGAACCAGTTAGTCTGTTATGCTCAAATTTTCCACGGAGCATCTTTTCAAATTTATGCTGTTCCCCTTTTACATCGTTATCACTGAAATTGGAGATAGTCTCAGGCTCATAATGCACCAAGGCATTTCGGAGAGCGACCAATAGCTTCACATCCTGATAGAGACTAGCATTCCTCGCTATTTTCGGCTTCGCATTTAACTCAAGTGCTAATTCATACTTCTCAAGCATTGTTGATCGCTTAAGCGGCGACTGCTTCCATAAAATAGCCATCATCTCACTATTCTGCAGACATTCGATCCTAGCTGTATCGAAATATTCACCACAGTCGGCCCATAACTCATTGATTGTAGCCTCTAAGAATGCGACTGAAAGCATTATGCTCGCGACCACGCAGGCTTTGTGCTCACGAAGACCCTCATCCGAGGCAGAATCCCCAAGAGTCAATATAGGCTCAAGCACGGCTGCTCGCTGCGTAAAAAGTGCTGCCGCTGATAGATGTGATATTGACAGATAATCCCTAGATGAAATACTGATGAATGATTTAATTACCACGACCACATCCTTATGAACCAATAGGAACCCCAAAAAAATCAAGGCCGACCGTATGAATACAACTAAAACCTAGTAAAATATTACTAACGAAGCTCTAGACGACAAGACGCTCCAAAACTCACTCTAAAGCCTTAGACACCACCCAGACCATATGCGAAATACTACGTTGGACCGGGCGACTTTACACTTAAGCTTCTAGAACTCTATGAACGCTGCTGGAGCGTCGTTATGTTTAATCGGCTGCTGGTTTTGAGGTAGCCATATACAAAGGCAAGTCCATATTTGGCGACAACAGGAATATAGAGACATTGCTTCATCATCTTCCCCTGCGCCAGCCATATCTAGCTTTTCCTCTGCAGCCAAGCAGACATCTCGGATGGTGTTTAATATATTCGTCACACTAGCATCATCAATACCCCTTTCAAAATTAGATTTCACTGAAAATAATATTTCAGCATAAATATTGATATATCTTTCTCTATCATCTGGTGCTGTGATTGCCGCATCATAGCCCCACCAATACACATTCTGTTTGGCTAGTGACTCACCGAGTCCTTTGGCGGATAAACACGCCCACGCAAACACTTTAAAACCATTAAGCGCATGTCCATCAGCTTCAAAAATCGCTTTATCACCTACACTATCAATGATTGCGGACTCCGAGCCATGACTCATGGAGAAGATGGTACGTTTTTTACCGTTTAACTGCTCATGAAGTTTAATGCGTAAAGCATCTCGGTCAAAAAGCCTTATATCTGTCTCAATCACTATTTTACTCGCCACAGCCAAATTAGCTTTGGTTTGTCGATCGCTATTCGTGACAAAAAAAATAGTCATTTCTTCGCTTTCCTCGACATAAGATCTCGAGCAACCCGAAGCAATTCAGTTATATACTGCTTTCCAATATCGGTACCCTCACCAATATTCTTTGCCAAATCCGCCGCACTATAAGTTTCACCAGAAAGCGTTTTCCACGCCACACTATCCCCAGGTATTTCCCGTAATAAAGTTGAAAAAATCTCTCGATTCAAATTTGACGAAATCGACTTATAAGGCAAGCTTGAAGGCATATTCAACACATCATATATCCCAGCGAGAAAATTTCGTAAAGATGGGGATCTAGCTGCAGCTGTAAAAATATTAATCTCCTGTAGAAAACTATAATCATTGGTATATTTTGTAATGCGCAATAACTTACTTGCTAAATATTTAGGATATGGAATAGACTCAGGCAGCGGCATTCGTTTAATTACATTTGAAGCCGTCTCACCCCTGGCAATTTTTGCAGCAATTTTCTCATCGGCAAATAGCCAAGCCTCAATGGTAGGAACAGCACAAAACACAGGTATCTGGGGATTTCCTAGCTGGCGTTCTGCTTCAGCCCTTGAGTCGGGCACGCTTGGTTCATCAGCATCTATCAGCGCTATATATTTCTTATGTGAATTATTTTTAAGGCTTTTGATTCTCTCAATTAGCTCCATCTTCCCATTGCAAATAACGATACTCGGAAAGGGTTTCAACGCCAGCACTGATAAGATATTTTTGACGATCTCGGCGTCTGTTCTCCCCTCTACAAATATAGTCAGGGACAAGCCGTTTTCAGACTCCTTGTCGCGATGGAAATTTACTCGTTTTTGCATGACCGTTCCTTGGGTTCCAATTAGCCTTCGAGAGAATCACTAAGACTATAGTATGTCAAGCAGACGGCAAAAGTATCCTCAGGTCGTGTGGCCGCGAGTCACTTCGTCAAGGAGTTTATCGCTAGTTGATAGATGTCCCCTGAACCCCACCGAGTTACCTCAGTCCACAAATTGCCGACCGCACGACCAAGTCCCACCATGAGACAACTCGCTTTATTTCCCCCAGCTTGCACCTTGTACCGCAGGCGACTCAACTCGGCGTCACTAGAGAATTGCGACACGTTGACAAGACTTACCTATGGGTGGCTTTATCTCGTGTGCACAAATAATGTCACTCAGCCATCCTGACTCTCAGGGCTTGATGTTTCTCAATATCGTGAATAAATGACCAGGCCAGATCCAGCGCTGGGTGGGCTGATCGCGGGTCTCTGCGAGGGCATCCAAAATCGTGCGATTAGCCGCGTCGGTGGCAGGTACACCCAAGGTTGAGGGTGGCGGCGTTTTCTCGCCAGGGGAGTCCGACGGCGTGCTCAATCTGCCAGTGGCCGAGTCGATCGCATAACCGCAAACCTTGCCATATTCGGTGAGGCTCCAGACACCGTTGATGACGACGGCGACTGATTTGTCGGGCGGCAGCCTTATGGCCTTGTTTGTGGTACGAACGGCATAGTCTTCGAAGCTGATTTTTTTGAAGGTGGCGAACTCGCTGCCAAGGGGCGGTTGATCATCGCCTTCATTGGAGAATTTGTTCACCATTCGCTCCAGGAACGGTATGCCGCCAAGGTTGGTGAACGCCCCGTGGTCCGGATGCAGGATGTACCGCAAAAAACCCTGATCGATACGGGTGCTGTTGATCGCCGAACCGTTCAGGATGCGAGAGGCGATCTGCGCCTCCTCTTTCTTGAAATCGAACGTGACCCGGTAGCCGTCGGCGTCATAACCATTATTGCCACCCCCTAGCTGACGACCGTCGTTGTAATAGCGATAGGTACTGAGGATCGAGGCTAAATAGGTGACATAAGTCAGGTCCGCGCCTTCCGCATGGGCATATGCATACATGTCCGCGATCAGGTTTCGATCATCGAGGTTCAAGAAGTCGGCGGGATTCATATGGCTGTTGTCCCGTGTAGCAGATGGCTTGGCAACAGGTGGTTCACTGCCACCAAACAGGCGAGCAATCATGAAGTCGCGCCCATTAAAAGCTGTTGGGTTCGAGATGGGAGCAGACGCTCGCTGTGTTGACTGCAACTCTTCCCATGCCGCGCGTCGCTCATTGATGGTGAAAGAACCACCCTCGTCATGGGCAATCAAGCTAAGTTGCTCACGCACGAGGCCTTTAAAGGGATTGCTGTCGACTCCATTGACGAAACCTGTCGCTTGACGGGCTCGTGCCAGAAGCTGCGGGTCATGGGTATTGGGCATCTCGGTATCGTGTACTGTTTTACTGGCGAAGTAGTTATCGCCGGTAATCAGATCGAGAGGATTGTTGCTCTTCTGAACGGCACGTGTTGCGGCTTCGTTTAATTGATGAGCAAGCGCTGAGACGGTGCTGGTAGAAGCAAATCGACTAGCAGCAGAATCCACTTGGCCTTCATCAGGCATCACAGCGGATAAAGTAGCAGCGTCAGCTACACCGCTGGCCACACGACTGCCAGGTGTCCAGGCGTAGGGATTGATAGTATTCATGGGTATTCACCCTGCACATTGTTTTATACAGAAACACCATAATCTCCAACATGGAAAATAGCCCTCAGACAAATCAGCCTGAGCGTACTTTACCCCTATTAGTTCCTATACCGGAATGTCACCAAATCGACACCCGCCGGATGATTTAACGGAGGCGTGCCACCCAAGACAGAATGCTTTATTTTGACGCGAGAACCATTGCCGAAAGCCTGATCATTAAATTTTGACAGCGTTCCAGAAGAGTTCGGATATATGCGTTCACAATCCTCCTGGGAGCTATAAGGGCGTGAGTAGCATAGATGTACATCCTCTTGAATGCTTTGAGGGTAGTAGGTTGTCTTCCATTGAATCTCTAATAATTGCTTGGGGTCAGCAAATGTACCGGCAGGTATATCAGCGGAAAGAATATTAAACAGCGAGAACCCAACAGCGGGGTCGATATTCGAGTTGGACAGCACAAGTACGGAACCGGGCGCCATGGTTTTAGAGATAGACCATTCCGACGCAAAAGCCTCTTCACTGACCGAAACGGCTAAAACACCCAGCAAAGCAAATACAGGTCTGCGCCCACTCATCCACCGCCACCAAACAACTGAGTTATCCATAATCATCACCCTAGCGACAAATAGTTATTATCCAAGGACTCCAATCAATCCAGCCGTATGAATCACACCATTACCCTTGCACGTTTTATCAACCCAAGTAACCCCACAACTTCCTAAAAACACGAAGTCCTCATCTGTAATACCTGAAAGTAAGACCTCGTCAGCAACTTCCTAGTCCCGCACAGCCTCTACACAACCCGCCCATTTCAAGTCATGATGTGCCCCCCATTTCAAGGACGTTAAATAATGAAAGTTTCCCTCGCCGCCTGGGTACTGGTGCTTTTACCCGGTGTGGCCTGCGCGCTCCCCGTCCTGAAAGACACCACGCTCTACACCGACACCGCCCACGACTGCCAAGACGTCGATCTCACCACCTGGCAGCATCCGACCCGTGCGTTGCTGGAGAAAAACCATTTTCAGCTTGAACGCATCCAGCTCTGCAACGATGGGCACTATCCGGTTTTCCATGTGCAAGCGCCCTACGACCCGCGCGGCCAGACCAAGGATTTTTACCTGCCGTTGTATGAACGCATGCGCAAGGCCAACGGCAAATGGCCGTTCGCCCTGGTGGATAACAGCGATGCGGTAGTGGTGTATGTGAGCTACCCCAAAGACGATGGGATTTCCCTGAATTACGAGGGCTTCGAAGCGCCGTAGTCATTCGGAGCCCGAGACCTGCTGGATTTTGCTGCAACGTGAACCGGCGCCTCACGGCGCCGTTTTTTTTATCTCGCGATCAGAACGGTTTGGTCGGCAGGTATTTGCCATCCAGAGTGATCACGGCGCGGGAGCCGCCGTCCGGATCATCGACCTTTTTGACGTCCAGCTTGAAGTTGATGGCGCTGATGATGCCGTCGCCAAACTTCTCGTGAACCAGCGCCTTGAGCGTGGTGCCGTAGACCTGAATCATTTCGTAGAAGCGGTAGATCGTCGGGTCGGTGGGAATGCCGTTGCCGAGGCTGCCGCGCAACGGAATCGTTTGCAGCAGGGCGACCGCGTCCGCGTCCAGGCCCAGGGTGTCGGCCACCTTTTGCGCGGCGTCCGCCGGCAGTGGGTGCTGGCCTAGCAAGGCGGCGGTAACGAAGGCTTCATGCAGGCCGGTGCCTTCGGCAATCTGGGCGAACGACAGGTCTTTGCGGGCCTTGGCCAACAGGATGACGTCGGTCAGGGCAAGGCGGGTGTTCTGGCTGATTTGCGACTGGATCATGGTTTATCTCCGTGGGTAAACATCAGGGGTTAGTGCGAAACGGCCCGCACGCTCGGGTTGTCGGCGAGGGCGACGAATTTGCCGGTACGGTTGTCGAAGGCTTGGATGCCGCCGCTTTCGATGTCGTAGACCCAGCCATGCAGGGTCACCCGCCTCTCTTCAAGGGCAAGGCGAACCGAAGGGTGAGTCTGGATATTGGCCAATTGCGCGATCACGTTTTCACGCACCATGGCGGCGACTTTCGCGGGCACATCGACATGCTGGCGGGCCTCGTTGACCACCCGGCCAGAATCGGCGTAACGCAACCAGCCGGCTACGGCGGGCATGTGGTCCAGGCACGTGCAGGTGGCGATGGCGGTCATCGCACCGCAATCGGAATGCCCACAGATCACGATATCGCTGACTTGCAGGGCAGCCACCGCGTATTCCACCGAGGCCGACACACCTCCGGGCTCCGGGCCGTAGGACGGCACGATATTGCCGGCGTTGCGGATCACGAACAGGTCGCCTGGCTCGCGCTGCGTGACCAACTCAGGCACCAGGCGGCTGTCGGAGCAGGAGATGAACAGCGCTCGCGGGCTCTGCTGGTTGGCGAGGTCTTTGAACAAGCCGGCGCGCTCGGGGAAGGCATGGCGTTGAAACTTCAGGAAACCTTCGATGATGTCTTGCATGGGTGACTCCGTGGGTTCGCGATGCGATGGAGCAGAGGTTACGCAGCAGTCTAAATAAGGTAAAAGTCTCAAATATTATCCAGAGCATTAGATAATCTTATGAAATCAAACATGCTGGCACGGCACATCCAGTACTTTTTGGCCGTGGCACAACACGCAGGCTTTACCAAAGCGGCCGAGGCCTTGCATGTCTCGCAACCGGCGCTCTCACAGCAAATACGGCAGTTGGAGGAAAGCCTCGGCGCGCAATTATTCGATCGCTCGGGTCGCAAGACACGCCTGACCGATGCCGGCGAGGTTTACCAGCGTTACGCATTGAGGGCCGCGCAGGAGCTGCAGCAAGGTCAGCGTGCGATTCATGACGTAGGCGATTTGAGCCGAGGGTCGCTACGGATCGCGTTCACGCCCACTTTCACCACTTACCTTGTCGGGCCGCTGATGGAAGCTTTCCACCGCCGCTATCCGAACATCACCTTGAGCCTGCATGAGGTCGCCCAGGAAGCGCTGGAACGCCAGCTACTGGCCGACGAGCTGGACGTGGGGATCGCCTTTGATGAGGTGCACGCGCAGGACATCGAGGCCACCCCACTGCTGGTTGAAACCCTGGCGCTGGTGGTCGGCTGTCAGCATCCGCTGGCCGGGGAACGGACTATCGGCCTGCCGGCGCTGAACGCCGAATCCCTGATTTTGTTGAGCCAAGCGTTCGCTACCCGCGAGCAAATCGACCGCTACTTCAACCAACACGGCATTCGCCCACGCGTGGTGATGGAGGCCAACGTCATCGGCGCGCTGATTGAGGGGGTGCGCAGGACGACCCTGTCGACCCTGTTACCCGCCGCCATTGCGCGGGCGCATCCGGGCTTGATCGCAATTGAACTGGGGCCACAGCGCCTGCAACGCACGGCCGTGTTGATGCAGCGTAAAGGGGTGTACCCGTCAGCGGCGGCGCGGGCGTTCAGGGAGGTCGCCGAGGAAGTCGCGTCAGCGCTGGAGGCAAGCCGTTGAGCCTTCGATGGAACGCGGGCAGAGGTCACCTGTGATGAATATTCCAAGCCATTTCTTGACAAAATAAATCGCCGCATCGCAATATTCAAAGCTATTACTTGGCAAATCAAACCAAGCCCGACAGCACAACAAGGAATAGTCGATGCAAACCCATGACAGCAGTTGGGGCGAATTGCTGCGCGGCAAGAACGCCGCTCGTTCCATCGCCCTCTCCGGCGGCATAGCGCTCTATGCCACCAACACTTACATCGCCACCACTATCTTGCCGTCGGTGGTCGCTGAAATCGGCGGGTTGGCGCTCTATGCATGGAGCACCACGCTGTACGTGGTGGCCTCGATCCTCGGTTCCGCCCTCACCTCCAAGCTGTTGCAACACACCGGCCCACGGCTGGCCTATACCGTCGCCACGCTGATCTTCATGGTCGGCGTGTTGATCTGCGCGCTGGCGCCGAGCATGCCGGTGATGCTCGCAGGGCGTTTGATCCAGGGGCTGGGCGGCGGGATGTTGCTGGCCCTGTGTTATTCGATGATCCAATTGGTGTTCGAAGAACGCCTGTGGCCCCGGGCAATGGCCTTGGTGTCGGGCATGTGGGGCGTCGCAACGCTGGTAGGCCCGGCCGTGGGGGGCGTGTTCGCCGAACTGGACGCCTGGCGCTACGCCTTCGGCGCCATGGTGCCGGTGAGCCTCGCCTACATAGTGCTCACTCACCGTGCGCTGCCACCCCGTGACAGCGCCACGGACAGCGCCAGCCGCTTGCCTGTGCCGCAACTGGTGCTGCTGGCCGCTGCGGTGCTGGCGGTGTGTGCGGGCAGCGTCTCGTCGCTGCCGAGCTGGAACCTGCTGGGCATCGCGGCCTGTGCCGGGCTGGTATTTCTGCTGATCCGCCACGAGTCCAGCGCCTCGATCCGCCTGTTGCCCAGGGACGCATTGAAGTTCAACACCCCGCTTTGTGCGCTCTATGCGACCATCTGCCTGCTGGTGATCGGCATGAGCAGCGAAATTTTCATGCCGTACTTTCTGCAGCACCTGCACGGCCAGTCGCCGCTGTATGCCGGTTATATGGCGGCACTGATGGCCGTCGGCTGGACCGTCTCGGAAATCCTCAGTTCCGGCTGGACAGGCCGCAGCGCACAACGCGCCATCCTCGCCGGGCCGCTGTTTATCGTGGGCGGACTGGTGCTGCTGGCAATCACCACCCCCGTGGCCAGCCTGGGCGAATGGGCACGGCTGGCGCCCATCTGCCTCGGAATGTTTCTGGTAGGTTTCGGCATTGGCCTGGGTTGGCCGCACCTGCTGACGCGAATCCTGCAAGTGGCGTCGGAGCAGGATAAAGACACGGCTGCTGCGTCGATTACCACTCTGCAACTGTTCGCCATGGCCATGGGCGCGGCACTGGCGGGCGTGATCTCCAACGTGGCGGGCATCAATGATGCGACCGGCAATGCCGGCATCGCCAATGCGGCACAATGGCTGTTCGCGCTGTTTACCCTGGCGCCGGTATTGGCTTGGGTGATGGCACGGCGCGCAACCCGAGCGCAGGCCAGCACCGGCGGGTTAACGGTGTCTTGAGCGTGGATTTCCGTATGGCATCGCCTTGCAGGATACTGGGCCGGACCAACCCCTGATGGGCGCGCCTCATCATTAGCGGTCGAACGCTTCGAGTGATCATGGAAAAAACCCAGCACAGCTCTTTTGCCTATCAAGCCGTGTATCGCTACCTCGTCGAGTTGATCGAGGCGGCCCCTGTGCACACCGAGCAAAAACTGCCGTCGCTGCGCCAACTGGCGCGGCGCCTGGGAGTGTCGGTGTCGACCACCAAGTACGCGTATGCGCTGCTTGAAGATGAGGGGCGGGTCGAAGCCAGAGCCAAGTTCGGTTACTTCATCAAAGCCCTCCCCGGCGGCACGTTGGCCCCCCGCCCTTCCAACCTGCTCGATCAGGTATTCGCCAACGCACGGCAACCGGGAATGCTGGCGCTGAGTAGCGATGCACCCGCCCTGCTGCTGTCTCTGGAAAACCCACTGTGGATGATCGAGCGCGAGTTGGCGCGGCAGTATCCGCGCTCGCTTGCGCCCCTGTACCTGCCATTCGGCGAGCCCGAATTGCGTGCCGCATTGGCCGCGCGCTACACCCACTCCACCGACCGCTACTGGCAAGCCGATGAGGTGTATATCGGCGCAGACCTGCACAGCGTGCTGGCCATTGCCCTCAATGCCCTGAACCTGGCGGGCACGGTAGCGCTGGTGGAGTCGCCCTGCTCGTGGGCGGTGTTGCGTCAACTGGAAGCGGCGAAGGTGCGTGTGATCGAGTTGCACCTCGACGCCGACGGGCGTTTCGACCTGGCGGCGCTCAGTGGCTTGCTCCAGCAAGAGCCGATTCGATTGGCGGTGTTCTCGTCGACCGTGAATATTCCCCAGGGCGGCCTGATGCCGGCGCAGGACAAGCAGCAGATCTGCCGTTGGCTGGCGGAACGGGATATCTGGCTGTTCGAGAACGACACCTACGGCGAGCTGTGTTTTGCTGCACACCCTGCGCGCTATCGCGACTTTGCCGACCCCAGCAGACTGCTGGTGTTCTCCACCTTCGACAAAGTGATCGGCTCCGAAGCGCCCTACGGGTACGTGCTATGCAGCGAGCAGCGGCCGGCGTTACAGCGGTTGTTTCTGGAGCGCGGGTTTCGCCTTTCGCCAATCCGTCAGAGAGCCATCGCCAAGCTGTTGACCTCCAAACGCGTCGACGCCCATTTAAAAGCACTTCGCGCGCAGCTATTGACGCGGATGAACCAACTCAAAGCCCTGCTGGAGGTCCACGATCTGTGGCACGTTCAAGTGCCCCAAGGCGGCGCGAGTTTCTGGTTGCAGGCCAGGCGCCCGGTGCAGATGCGGCGGGTGTTCGAACCCTTGCTGGCCCGGCGCATCGTCATCGCCCCAGGTGAATTGTTCAGCCAGCATGGCGCCTGGCAGCAGCATCTGCGCCTGAGTTTTACCCTCGACTGGAACAAGGATATCGCCCAGGCGGTACACCAACTGGCCGAGGCGATCCGTCAAACCCCGTAGCAGTGACGCGCTTCGGGAAAGCGGCCATGGCGTACGTCGTCGGCAAAGCGGGCGCAGGCATCGCGAATCACTTCACTGACATCCGCATACTGTTTGACGAAGCGCGGCAGGTGCCCACCGCCCAGGCCCAGCACATCTTCGGTGACCAGTACCTGGCCGTCGCACGCCGGCGACGCGCCAATGCCGATGGTGGGCATGCTTGAATCCAGGGTGATCTGGCGCGCCACGCCCTCGGCCACACCTTCCAGCAACAGGCTGAAGGCGCCCGCCTCGAGGTTGGCGCGGGCGTCCTCGGCAATCACCGCACCGGTTTGCGCCGTGAGGCCCTGGGCCTTGAAGCCGCCCATCACATTGACGAACTGCGGCATCAACCCCACATGGGCCATTACCGGAATCCCTCGCGCCACCAGAAATTCCACCGTCCCCGCCAGCGCCTGATTGGCCTCCAGCTTGACCGCATCGCAGCCCGTGCGCGCCAGCACCTGGGCACAATTGCGGAAGGCCTGCTCGAAGGACTCCTGATAACTGCCAAAGGGCATGTCGGCAATCACGCAGGCCAGCTGCGTGCTGTCGACCACGGCGCGGGTATGCCCGATGGTTTCTTCCAATTGCATGCTCAAGGTCGAGGCGCGGCCATAACCGACCATTGCGGTGGAGTCGCCGACCAGAATGAAGTCTACCCAGGGGTCGATCAGTGGGCGATGGCGCTGGAGTATGCGGTCAATGAGACGATTTTCTGCTGGCCCTTCATCGCCACCAGTTGCGGGACCGTCATGCGTTTTGTGCGGGTGTGGGTGCTCATCAGGATCTTCCGTTTACGCTGGATACCCGACCTGATTATTGGCAAAAGGACTCGCGGTTCAATGTACAGATCGACGCTAAAAAGCGACTCAGGTAACGGGCCGTTTTTTTAAACTGATATCATCCAGGTCTGTACAACCCAGGTAAAAGACATGAATCGCCAAAAGAAACTCCAGCAGCTCTTCAAGGCCAAGGCCAAAAAGGCCAGTGCCAAATTGGCGCCGAAAAGCAAAGACAAATACATCAGCAAAGCCGACCGCGCGAAACTGGCGGCTGAAGCGGCTCAAGAGCCGGCCACGCCCGCCGACACGTCCTGCTGAACCATCAGCCGGCATCAACCAGAAGGCGCAGGCTGGAAGGCGTGCCGGCTTCGTATTTGCTCCAGATGCGCCGCAGGTGGCGCGCCGAACCAAAGCCTGCGCGCTCAGCGACCGTTTCAATACCCAGGGCCGATTCGGCCAACAGTTCACGGGCCACCGCCAGTCGCAGCCGATGCAGGTAGTCGAGCGGGCTGCTACCGACGTGCTCGTGGAACAGCCGCGCCAGGTGGCGGCTGCTGGTGTAGGCCAACGCCGCCATACGCGTGACGGTCCAGGCCTCACAGGGGGCGGCAGCGATGGCGTCCTGCACCCGATGCACGGCCGGATGCAGATGATTGCGCCCGGCTATCCAGGGCGACAATTGCGGGTCGGCGCCACTGCGGCGCATATACACCACCATGTCCCGAGCGACCGTGCAGGCCAGGCGTGGGCCGGCCAGCTCGGCAAGCAGGTGCAGCATCAGGTCGATCCCCGCAGTGACGCCGGCGCTGCAACTCACAGGACCGTCGGTGACGTAAAGCCGGTTTTCCAACACCCGGGCCTTGGGCGCCACGGCCTGCAATGTGGCGCACAGCGCGTGGTGCGTGGTGCACTGGCGCCCATCCAGCAATCCGGCCCTGGCGGCACTCAACGCTCCCGCACAGACGCATACCAGCCGCTCGCCCGAAGGCGCGTACACCTTTTGCAGCCACTGGGTCAGCGCGTTACTGGCCGCCTCGAAAGCCTGTTGGCGTGCCAGGCTCACCTTCGACGTGGAGCCCACCAACACCACCAGGGTGCCAGGTGCCAGGACCGCTGGAAGGGGCGCCAAGCCGGCCAGCGGCAAACCGATGGAGGTTTGCAGGGACTCCACCGGGCTGACGTACTGCAGGTCGAAATCGATGGCAGCCGGGTCCTCGACCTGAGCCGCCAGGCGCAGCACTTCGGCGGGGCCTGCCAGGTCGAGCATCAGCACATTGGGCAGCAACACGAACAGCACCGGCACGCTCACGGTCAGGCCTCCAAGGCCTGGGCGACAGTGACGATGCGCGCAAAGCGGTCTTCCAGCACCAGCTCCGTGCGCTCGCGGATCTCGGCCGCGGTGTAGACCCGCGCGCTGCGCGCGTGAGTCATGGGGAAGGTCAGCGTCGCCTCGCTGACAAAGTCCACGGTAAAGCCGCTGTCCGACGCCTGCCGCGTGGTGGTTTCGCAGCACTGTTCAGTGCGAATGCCACTGATGATCAATGTGTTCACTCCCATCTCCGTCAGCCGTGCCGCCAGGGGCGTGCCGGCAAAAGCACTGTGGTAGCGCTTGTGGATGACCAAGGCCGGCTCGATCGACAACTCGCTCAAGGTTCTGACGTTGCCCGATGCCATCGAAAAATGCCCCTGGTCTTCAACATGGAAGACTTGTATCACCGGGATGCCTCGCTGAACACATCCATCAATCAGGGCCTGTTGTTTGGCAAGGTAGTCAGGCAGGTCATTTTCGGACCAGTAGGTGGAATGGCGGAACGAATGCTGGGCATCGATCACGATCAGGGCTTTGCGTTTCATGGACAGTCCTCATGGTGTGAATTTCAGACGCCATGGTAGGCGCGCCACCCGGTACGCAACAGGCACAGGCCGGACCAGCCGAGGACGGATTCGGACATCATGACATACCAGCTCTCGGCAACCGCTCGACGCCTCGCGTTGTATAGGGGGGCGGGGTATGCAATGATCCGCCCCATCATAGGTAGGGGGGGTATGCCATGGGCCATATAGCCGCGAACAAAGACAGCTTGATCAAACGCGTCAAACGCATCGCTGGGCAAATCCAGGCAGTCGAAAAAGCGCTGGAGTCAGACGCTGACTGTGCCAAGACCCTGCATCTGGTGGCCGCCACCCGTGGCGCCATCAACGGGCTGATGGAGGAAATCATCGAAGACCACGCCAGGGCCCATGTGGCCGATCCGTCCCTTAGCGAAGAAGCCCGCAACAAAGGTGTCGAAGAATTGCTCGAAGCCATCCGGCGGTATTCCAAATGACTCTCACGCCCCACACCCACGAGCATGTATTCCTCGGTTCATCCCACGAAGAAAACGCCAGGCGCACCCTCTGGGTGGTGTTGCTGACCGTCGTCATGATGGTGGCGGAAATCGCCGCCGGCGCGTTGACCGGTTCCATGGCCCTGCTGGCTGACGGCTTTCATATGGCTACGCATGCCGGCGCCTTGGGCATTGCCGCTGCGGCCTACGCCTACGCCAAACGTCATGCGAACAGCCCGCGATACAGCTTCGGCACCGGCAAAGTCGGCGACCTGGGCGGCTTCGCCTCGGCGCTGATCCTGGCGCTGGTGTCCCTGGGCATTGGTATCGAGTCGGTGATTCGCTTGCTGCAGCCTGCCGAGGTGCAGTTCGGGACAGCGACGCTGATCGCCGTGTTGGGCCTGGCGGTGAATATCCTCAGTGCGCTGCTGCTGGGTCACGGCCACAGCCACGGGCATGACCACGACCACGATCATCACCCTCACGGCCACGACAACAACATGCGTTCGGCCTATGTGCACGTGATCGCCGATGCCTTGACCTCGGTGCTCGCCATCGCCGCGTTACTGGCGGGCCGCTACCTGGGTTGGGTGTGGTTGGACCCACTGATGGGCATTGTCGGCGCCCTCGTGATTGCGCGATGGGCCTGGAGCCTGATGAAGGCCACCGCCGGTGTGTTGCTGGACCAGACCGATGAACAGGTCGCTGCCGAGATCCGCGAGTTGGTTGAACAACCCGGCGATGCCAGGATTACCGACTTGCACGTCTGGCGCGTCGGCCCCGAGGCATATGCGGCGATTGTCAGCGTGGTCGGCCGCTCGACCAATGCCGAGAGCATTCGCGAGCGCCTTGAACCTGTCCATGAGGTGAGTCACCTCACGGTCGAATTTCACGCCGCCTAACGGCGGCCTTTACTGCGCACCCGGGTGAGACCTTGGCCAAAGATATTGAAAACCCCTGCATTTCCATCTGCCAGCTCAGCGGTGACCTGTGCGTCAGCTGCGGACGCAGCAAGGACGACATCCGCAAATGGAAACGCATGAAGCGTCCCGAGAAAATGGCCGCTGTGCAACGTGCGACGCAGCGGCTCAAGGCATTGAAGAAGGCCAGATAAGGTGGACGAATCAGGTCCGCCCGACGGACCCCGCGACCGGCAAATTACCCAGCAACCTGAGCCCGGTGCTTTTGACAAAAGTGTCGTAGTCCATCGGCTTCTGGATGCGAGTCTCGGCGTTAGGCAGCACATAGGCCCAGGCGCGTTTTGACGAAGCGTCGTACACCAGTTTGAACAGGCGCGTCGGCACCCAGACCTTGTGCGCGCCCATGGTGCTGTAGCCCGGGTCAAACAGCGGCCCAGTGAACACGAAGACATTGCCACCGGCACGGGTGGCAAATTTACGCACGTCCGCTTCGACCTTGCTCCAGATCTTGCGGTTGTTGGTCGGGTCTTGGGGCACCATGTTCGACAGCGCGAAGGATTGCGCCATGGCATTGGCACTCGGTGCGTCGGCGGCCGGGGACTGGTGACCGCGATCCATCGCCGGATGCTGGCCGCGATAGTCGCTCAGTTCTGCGCGACCGTCCTTGGGAATGCGTGGGTCCGGGTAGAACTGGTTGGTGCGCTCCTCGCCCTTGGCATCTTTCAACTGCGCGGCATTCAAGCGTTCGACCACCACCAGCGGCGTCCTGCTGGTTTGCGAGTAGAGCACAGCGAAGTTGTCCGAGCACAGCGCCAGGGGCTTCATCGAAACCGGCACGGTGGCAAGGTTGATCGGCGTCGCAGCGGGGAACAGATCGGCACAACCGTCAAACGTGGGCTTTTTCTGCTGGTTGGAATAGAGGTCGAGAGCGGCCCCCTGGCTGATCGAACCGGAGTGCGAGCTGTGTGCCTGGGCCGGAGGCTTGATAAAGTCCAACAGACTGCGGGCTTGTGCCCCGGTAGAGAGCAAAACAAGGGCCGACAGCCCAACTGCAATGTTGCGCAGGTGCATGGCGTGATTCTTCGCAAGAGAGTGAGGCGACAGGCTCCGAAATGCGGAGCCAAGTGACTGATATTGCGAGGGTTACTGACCAGGCAAAGTCACATTAGTGCCCTGCTGCGAGCGGTTTTCCCGTCGCCCGTGCGCCGGGCTTGAAACCGTGGGCATGAGCGCCCCCGGCAATCGCAAACGACAGCACAATCAACACCAGCATGGCCCACGGAAACGATGCCACGCCCCAGGTATCGAGCAATACCCCGCCCACCAGGCCGCTGGCGGCGATTGCGCTGTTCCACGCCACCACATTCAGCGACAACGCCACGTCGGCCCCCTCGCCCGCCGCGTCCGCCAGAGCAGTTTGCAACAAGGTGGCGGCGCCGCCGAAACTCGCGCCCCACACCGCCACGCCAAAGTAAATCACCAAGGGCAACTGCCCCAACAAGCCGAATAGCACACTCACGGATGCAAACGTCGCCAGGCTGACCAGCACGGTCTTGCGCAACCACGCCTCGACACATTTTGCCGTAAGCCAAATGCCCGCCAGCGCGGCGATGCCAAACACCAGCAACACGCTATCCACACGCTCGGCCAGCCCGGCCGGTGCCACGAACGGTGCAATGTAGGTATAGAGAATATTGTGCGCGAGCATCCAACTGATCACCACCGCAAGCACCGGCCGCACACCCGGCGTGGTCAAGACCTTGCCCAGGGACAGACGCTGATGCGCGGCCTGCGGTGGATAGTCCGGGACCTTCGCCAGCACCCACACCATCAGCGCCAGCGTCAATCCTGACATCAGGCCGAACGTCGTGCGCCAGCCCACCAGGCCACCAACCCAAGTGCCAAGCGGCACCCCCAGGGACAGCGCAATCGGCGTCCCGACCATCGCCAGCGCAAGTGCCCTGCCCTGCTGGTGTGGCGCGACCATGCGCCGGGCGTAGCCGGCCAACAGGCTCCACGCCAACCCTGCGGCCACACCCGCGAAGAATCGCGCTACCAACGTGACGCCATAGTGAGACGACAACGCGGTGATCGAGTTGAACAGCAGGAAACCGACGATGGTCAGCAGCAACACATTGCGTCGACGCCAGCCTCGCGTCGCGATGGTCATAGGGATCACCGCCAGCACTGAACCCAAGGCATACGCGGTAACCAGTTGCCCGGCCATGGACGGGGTCACGGCCAGGCCTTCGCTGATTAATGGCAAGAGCCCGGCCGGCAAGGTTTCGGTGACGATGCAGATGAAACCGGTCATGGCCAGGGCGAGCAATGCGCCGATGGGCAAGCGGTCAGATGACTCGGATAAGCTGAGTGAAGGTGTCACGGGAAACTCCTTGGAAGGACTTAGATACTGATCGTTACAAATATTGCGCAGCGCCGCGATGCGTTGTCAACGACTTATGTATCGACTAGTATTTATCTCGTCACCCAGAGGATTTTTGCCATGGCACAAATGGGGCGCCCCCGTAACTTCGACCGCGAACACGCCGTGGAGCAAGCTATGCACTTGTTCTGGCAGCATGGTTATGACGCCACTTCCCTGGCCCAGCTCAAGTCGGGCTTGGGTGGCGGTATCTCCGCTCCGAGTTTTTACGCGGCCTTCGGCTCCAAGGAAGCGCTGTTCGATGAGTGTGTGCAGCGCTACCTGGCAACCTACGCGCAAGTCACCGAATGCCTGTGGGACGAAAGCCTTGCGCCACGCCAAGCGATCGAAACGGCGCTGCGTCAATCAGCGCGCATGCAATGTGAAGATGGACACCCCAAAGGCTGCATGGTGGCGCTCGGCGTGATGAGTGCACCAAGCCCGGACAACGCGCGCGTTACGCAGGCATTGACGCAATCACGCACGCGAACGCGGGCGGGCATTGTGCAGTGTGTAGAACGTGCGATCAGTATCGGGCAGTTGCCGAGCACACTGGATGCGGCGGCACTGGCCACGGTGTTTGATAGTTTTCTGCAGGGCGTCTCGATCCTGGCGCGGGACAACGTCCCCCATGAAAGCATCGACGCGGCTATCAACCATCTGCTGTTGACGTGGGATATTGCCGCCGCTACGGCGCCGCCGATACGTCCCGATACGCCATAACCTCTGGGACGAAAACCAGGCACCCGCGCACGCAGCCCGTCATCAGGCTTTACCCGTCGCGACGGTACTGAGCCTATGGATCTGATCGATGATTCGCCGCGAGGCCGTGCGGATCGCCGTGGCGGTATTGCCCGCGATGTGAGGCGTCAGTTGCGCATTGGGGATGCCGGTCAAGGGCGAGTTGAACTGGTCTTTTTCCAAGGCAAAGGTATCAATGGCGACTGCTTTCACATGCCCTGGAAACTCGGTCATGAAGGCTGCGAGCTGATATTCATCAACGATGCCACCACGTGCGGTATTGATCAGAATCGAACCTCGACGCATCTGCGCGAACTCGGCAGCCCCGAATAACCCTCGGGTTTGCGGGGTGAGCGGCACATGAATCGAGACGATATCGGCCTCACTCAGCAGTTGCCCCAGGGTTTGCCTGCGCTCCAGTTCAAGGCTGCGCGCCATCTGCTCGGTAAAGCGCTCTGAACCCGTGGCGATCACCTTGATCCCCAGCGCACCCGCCTTGCGCGCCACCTGTTGCGCAATACTGCCGGTGCCTACCAGGCCGAGGGTCAGCTCGGAGCATTCGCGGCCAGGCGCCAAGCTGCCTTTGGACCAATGGCCGTTGTGGGTCTGTGTGTTGTAGGCATCCAGGTCCCTGGATAAAAACAACGCCTGGGCAACCACATATTCAGCGACCGCCACCGCGTTGGAACCCGGCGTGCTCAATATCGTCACCCCGTGCCGTTCGCAGGCTTGCCGGTCGATATGGTTGGTACCGGCGCCTGCCTGGGCGATGGCACACAGCGGGGTGGCCAGGGCGGGTGACGCTGCGGCACGGATGAGTGCTTGCCCGAGGGGAATGTTCAAACGTGTCTTGAACACGCTGTACCCGCCGGCCTGCCTCACTGCATCAATGAAAGCGGGCTCGTCGTGGCAGTTGATCTCGGCATAACCAATGCGCCCACCGTAGTGTCGCTTGATGCAGTCCTTATCGGTGAAATAATGAAGGTTCAGGGTAACCACGAGACCCAGTTCAAGGCATTGATCGACCTCCTCGAACAACAACGGTGGCGCGGGCGCATCCAGTATCAGCGTGGTGAAAGCCATGCACTTGATCCTCTTGAAGGGAAACCCGGCCTGCCGCTACGCAGGTTACCAGCCCGAACACAGTAATCGTTAACGGCCCCTTACTTCGCCGACTCGACCGCCAGCGAGTCCGTGAAGTCGAGAATGACAGTGAAACGATGTTGCACGCGAATCACTTCAATGTGCCAACCCAGTTTTGCACATAGCTGGCGCATCAACTGCAGCCCAAGGCCATAGCCGAAGTCGTTGGACTCCTGTTGCGGCGGGATCTCCCTCATCTGATTGGCAATAAACAAACGGGGGTATTGGAAGCTGATTTCTACTTCCCCCTCCTGCGCGTACTGAAGCGCATTGCGCAGGAAGTTGCCGATCACGATGCGGCATGCGGTGGGAGGCAAGCGGCAAGGTTCGTGGCGGATGTCGATGATCAGCTCGATATCCCGGTTACCGATCAGGTAGCGATGTTTCTCAATCAATTCGCCCACCAGCTCACCCAGGTCAACGTCTGCTTCCGGCAGCGGCTCGGGGCTCTCGCGGCTCATCCACAGCAATGTCTCGGCGATGAGCTGCATATTCAGCACGGAGCGCTCGATGCGCTGCAAAGAGGTCGGCAGCACACCGCCCGATTGCAGGGTCAACAGTTCCATATTGGCCTTGAGCACCGCCAATGGGGTGCGCAGTTCATGGCTGGTGTAGCGTAAAAGACGACCTTCGCGCTGGCTGGCCGCCTGCACCTGCTCGACACTTTTGGCCAGCGCTTCGGCCAGCATATTGAATTCCTTGAAGCTGAAACCCGGCCGGCCGGCGGCCATTGCGTCAGCATTTTTCAACGTACTGGACCATTCGGCCAGGCGTCCCAACGGACGCACCAACCACCACACCAACAAGGCGATAATGAGCAGCGCCGGCACGAATACCGCCAGGCTGATGAACGTGACGCTCTGCAACACCTGGTCAAAGTAGGCATCGGACAAGGGTGTCTCGACTTCACCGCCCTCCTCGTGGTCATGGTCGATGTCATACAGGTACAGGGTTTTACCGTCCCCCAGGGGCTGCTCGAGGATGATCTGGAAGGGGGCATCGTCATCATCGGAGTAAAGATCGCCGAAGATGTGGACCGCGCCGAAGGACAGGCTCGGCGGGCTATCCAGCATCTGGCGGACGTTCTGCGGCAACGCCTCCTTGCCGATGACGCCGGTATAGAAGTAATTGTGCGGAGGTGGCGTGGTCGGGTCTTTCTTGTAGTGCCGGATAAAATATTGGGCTTCTTCTTCCATCATCGAGCTGGCGGTGTAGAGCAAGCCGCGCACGGTGAATACAGGCAGCAGGTGGCTGTAGATCAGCAACACCACCGCAATCAGTAACAGGAAACTCCCGCTGATCACCCACTTCAGGCTCAACCCATTACGCATAGGGTTTTACCTGAATACCGACCCCGGCAAGGGTATGGATCAATGGCCGGCCAAAGGGTTTGTCGACCGTCTTGCGTAGCCGATGCAGGTGCACTTTGAGCGTATTACTGTCCGGAGGCTCATCGCCCCAGACTTTTGCTTCCAGCCGCTCTCGGGGAACGGGTTCAGGACTGGCGCGCATCAGATGCTCCAACAAGGCCCAGCAGATCGGCGACAAATGCAGTTCCTGTCCTGCGCGACTGACCTTACGGGTGGACAGCTCCATCACCAAATCATCCACCTGCAGGCGGCTGGTCTGACCGCTGCGGCGCATGCTCAATGCGCGAATCCTGGCCACCAGCTCGGCCAGTTCGAATGGCTTGACCAGATAGTCATCGGCTCCCGCGGCAAAACTGGCGAGCTTGTCCGACAACGCATCCAGCGAAGTCAGCATCAGGATCGGCGTCTGCACGCCTTGCTGGCGCAGTCGTTCGCATAACTGCTGGCCATCCAGTCGCGGCAGCATGATGTCCAGGAGAATGACGTCGTAATGTTGGTTGAGTGCCAGATTAAGTCCGGCCTGGCCATTACTGGCGTGGTCACAGACGATACTGCTGAACGCCAGATACTCGATGACGGTGGTGGCCAGGTCCAGGTTGTCCTCGACCAGCAGCAGATGAATATGCACAGTAAAAAGCCTCGGACAGGTAGTGCGCAGAGGCTTGAAGGATAACGGAAGCCGGCCGGCCTTCGAATGATGTTTACCTGATGTTAACCCTCCCCTGCTTAAGCTGAGGCTCTTCTTATCCAGAGCATCACAGCCATGAACCTGTCTTCGATGATCATCGGTGCCCTGCTGGTGTTGATTTTCTCCGCCCTGATGGCTGGCTTCCTCGCACCGAAAGCTCAGTTGATCCGCATGGGAGGCAGTAGCTGGTTTCTGGTGGGTCAGAACGTTGAGCGAACAGGGTCGTTGTATGTCGTCAGTGCGTCCTGATCACGTAAACATCAGCTATACCTATCAGTTGGTATTGTGCGTAGTGCTGATTGTTTGCGTGTCGTTGTCGATGGGGATCTATATCACTCGCGTGAATGCGTATGTTGATCAGCAACGAGAGCTGTCGCCGGTGTATCTGCACGAGTGCCATGAAGGCCGCGGCGGCTTTATTGTCTATGCTGATGGCAGACGCAGCAGTGACAAGTGTTATAGCTGCGATGAAGGTGAATCGGCGGGTGCCGACGAGGCGCAGGGCCTGCCAGGCTCACACCGTACCGGGTGGCTCGAGTACCTCCTGCCTACGGTTGAAGAGCCGCGGATTCTCAAGAGATGGGGCAACTCTCCTGCCGACGCCCGGTAACACACCGGTCACAAACCGGACGGAAGGTATGTACCCCATCTAAAGTTAAGGCGCCGGGGACAGATAGACTTTATGTCGTTCACATCTGCAACACTGTTCAAGGACCGAACTCATGACTCAGCGTCAATCCGGCCGTACTTTCCCCCCCGTTCCCTTGCCTTTTCGCTGGTTTGCGTTAATCCCGGTCATCCCTGCCATTGCATGGATACTCCTGCAATCAGCCTCGCCGGCCAATCTGGCGGCCTGTGCCGTACTGCTGCTGATCGGTCTGGGTGCATGCGCCTGGAGCACCCGTTCGCAGCGTGACCTGGTGCTGCGAGCAATTGCGCAGGCCAAGGCAGACCCGGCAGATGCAGACGCGACACACCACGGCATGGCCGTGCGCGCCCAGCTCGACGAGGTGTTGCTGGGCGCCATGCCCATCTGGGCCAAGCAAGTGGAAAGCTCGCGCCTGCAGACCGAAGACGCCATCGTCAGCCTGGCCAACCGTTTCACGGGTATTTCCACGCGCCTGCAGGACACCGTGCAGGCCTCGCAGCAAGCCGCCGGGGAACTCGATGGGCAGGCTGCAGACGGCGCGCTCAAGGTACTGGCGCGCAGCGACAGCGAACTGAGCCAGGTCATCGACTCGCTCAAGGCCGCTCAATCGAGCCGCGACCAGACCCTCTCCCAGGTGCGCAGCCTTACCGCCTATACCGGCGAACTGCGCACCATGGCCGCCGACGTGGCGGCGATTGCGGCACAAACCAACCTGCTGGCCCTCAATGCCGCGATCGAGGCGGCGCGTGCCGGTGAAGCCGGGCGCGGGTTTGCCGTGGTTGCGGATGCGGTGCGCAGCCTGTCGAGTAAATCCAGCGAGACCGGCCAGCAGATGTCGGCCAAAGTCGACATCATTAACAACGCCATTACCCAACTGGTGCAGGTGGCTTCCAGCAGCGCCGACCAGGACAGCCACTCCGTCGCCGCGTCCGAGCAGAGCATCCAGCAGGTGCTCGAACGCTTCCAGAGCATCACCGGGCGCCTGGCAGATTCCGCCGACCTGCTCAAGCAGGAAAGCTACGGCATCCGTGACGAAATGACCGAGGTGCTGGTCAACCTGCAATTCCAGGACCGGGTCAGCCAGATCCTCAGCCATGTACGCGACAACATGTACGCCCTGCATGAGCACCTGCTCCAGGCCAACCAGATGCCCGACCAACTGGCGGCCGTCGATGCCCGCCAGTGGCTGGCGCGCATGGAGGCCACCTATGCCACCGACGAGCAGCGGCGTAACCACCATGGCGATACCGCTGCGCAGCAGAGTTCACAAGACATCACTTTTTTCTAGGAGCACAGCATGGCGAAGAATGTATTGGTGGTCGATGACTCGAGCAGCGTGCGACAAGTGGTCGGCATTGCCTTGAAAAGTGCCGGCTACGATGTGATCGAGGCCTGCGATGGCAAGGATGCCCTGGGCAAGCTCAACGGGCAGAAGGTGCACCTGATCATCAGTGACGTGAACATGCCCAATATGGACGGCATCACCTTTGTAAAGGAAGTCAAGAAGCTGGCCAGCTACAAGTTCACCCCGATCATCATGCTGACCACCGAGTCGCAGGAATCGAAGAAAGCCGAAGGCCAGGCCGCAGGTGCCAAGGCCTGGGTGGTCAAGCCATTCCAGCCGGCGCAGATGCTGGCGGCGGTGTCCAAGTTGATCCTGCCCTGACCGATGACGGCACGGAGGCCTTATGTCCATCACCTGCGAAACAGTCGACGGCACCGCCCGCCTGGGCATTGACGGCGAATTGACGATCTACACCGTGGCCGAGCTTGCCGCCGCGCTGCTGCCCCAGATTGGCGCGGTGCCACGCCTGGAAATCGACTTGTCACAGGTCACCGAAATCGACGGCGCCGGCCTGCAATTGCTCGCGGTCATCAAGCGCGAAGCCGCCGGCAATGGCACGGACCTGAGCCTTGCCGGGCAGAGCCAGGCGGTCACGAGCACCTTTCAACTGTGTGGCGGCGCGATCTTCTAGCGCGCAGCCCCGCTCAATGAGCGACAAGGAGTGTCCAGGTGAATATTGATCTCGATCAGGCACAGCAGACCTTTATCGCCGAGGCACGCGAGCTGCTGCAGGTCATGGAGCAATCCCTGCTGCAACTGGAGAGCGAACCCGGTGATGAAGATGCGATCGGTGCAGTGTTTCGCGCCGCCCATACCATCAAAGGCTCCGCCGGATTGTTCGGCTTGGCACCGATTGTCGGTTTCACGCATATCGTCGAAGATGTGCTCGACCGCCTGCGCGATGGCAGCGTAAAAGTGGATGCGGCGTTGATCGCACTGCTGCTCAAGTGCGGCGACCACATACTTGACCTGATCGAGGCGGTCGACCATCACGGTGGCGCGCTGCAGCCTGCGACACTGGAATATGGTGAGGTGTTGCGCGAAGCACTGAGCGCCTATCAGCCACTGCAGACGACAATCGCCGTTGTGGAAAGCGCAGGCCAAGATGACGATACCCGCGCCGAGGTGCTCTGGCATATTTCCCTGCGTTTCGGCGCAGAGGTGTTCCGCAATGGCATGGACCCGTTGTCCTTCTTGCGCTACCTCGCCACGCTGGGCCAGTTGCTACAGGTCACCCCGCTGACCGAGCGCATTCCGCCCGTGGACGCCTGGGACCCGGAAAGCTGCTACCTGGGCTTTGAAATCGACCTGCGTTCGAATGCCAGCCATGCCACCCTCAATGAAGTGTTCGACTTCGTACGCGATGACTGTGAGGTGCTCATCAGCGCCCTCGACGCGCCAGGCGACAGCAGCACCGCAGCCGGTACCGAGTTGGTCACCCAGACCCTTGCCAGCCCAGTGGCGACCACGCAACAGCGCGTCGCGACGACCAGCGACGTCAAGCCGCGGGACGGCAACTATGTACGGGTCAATGCCGACAAGCTCGATGAACTGATCAACCTGGTCGGTGAGCTGGTCATCGCCAGCGCCGGTGCCAGCCTGTTGGCGCGCTCCTGCAACAACGACCCGCTGGAAGAAGCCGCCTCGACCGTCTCCGGGCTGGTGGAAGAGATCCTTGATGGCGCGCTGCGCCTGCGCATGATCCCCATCGGCGATACCTTCAATCGTTTCCGCCGCGTGGTGCGCGATGTCAGTCAGGAACTGGGCAAGGATATCGACCTGATCATCAGCGGCGCGGAAACCGAGCTGGACAAGACCGTCGTCGAGAAAATCGGCGACCCGCTGATGCACCTGTTGCGCAATGCGATGGACCATGGCATCGAGAACGCCGAGGCCCGACGCGCCGCCGGTAAATCGACCAAGGGTCACCTGAGCCTGAATGCCTACCACGACTCGGGCAGCATCGTGATCGAAATCGCCGATGATGGCGCCGGACTCAACCGCGAACGTATCCTGGAAAAAGCCCAGGAACGCGGGCTGGTCGCCAGCGGTGCGGTGCTCAGCGACCAGGAAATCTACAACCTGATTTTCGAAGCCGGTTTCTCCACGGCCGAGGCGGTGACCAACCTTTCCGGACGCGGTGTCGGCATGGATGTGGTCAAACGAAATATCACCCTGTTGCGCGGTACCGTCGACCTCGACAGCCGCCCCGGCCAAGGCACCGTGGTGCGCATTCGCCTGCCGCTGACCCTGGCAATCATCAACGGATTCCTGGTCGGCATCGACCATTGCACCTACGTGATTCCGTTGGATATGGTCCAGGAATGCGTCGAGCTGGACGAACACCAGCGCCAATCCAGCCGCGACCAGGGCTACCTGGATCTGCGCGGCGAGGTGCTGCCGCTGGTGCACCTGCGCGACCACTTCAACCATGAAGGCCCGCCGGCCCGCCGCCAGAACGTGGTGGTGGTGCGCTATGCCGAACACAAGGCCGGGCTGGTGGTGGATGACCTGCTCGGCGAGTTCCAGACCGTCATCAAACCCTTGGGCAAGCTGTTCGGTGCGCTACGCGGCATCAGCGGCTCGACCATTCTGGGCAGCGGCGCGGTGGCCCTGATCCTGGATATACCGGCGTTGCTCAACCAAATCGTACAACAGGAAGCCCGCACACCTCAGGCGCCCTCGTCGCCCGCGGTCGGCGTGCGCTGACGCATTCGCAATTCCATGGAGGTTCCCCGATGAAATGGTTCTACGATCTTAAGATTTCCACCAAATTGATCAGCGCGTTCCTGGTAGTCCTGGCGCTCACTGCGGCCATGGGCGTGTTCGCAATCCACCAGCTCGGTGCCGTCAACCAGGCAGCCCAGGAGATCAAGAGCGATTGGATGCCATCCATGCGCGCCGCGGCCGGCATGCGTTTTTTTGCAGCCAATTATCGTCTGAAGGAAAACCGCCACGTCACTACCGAGATCGCCGAAGAAAAGGCCCAGGCTGATCGCGAAGCCGATGAGACGCTTCAGCAGTTCAATACCCGCATGGGCACCTACGAGCAATTGCTGTCGGGCGATGAAGAACGTCAGCTTTTGACCGGTTTGAAAAGTGCCTGGTCCACCTACCTGGCGACCAGCAAGCAATTGCTCGACTTGTCCCGGCAGAACCAGGAAGCCGCTGCGACTACCCTGCTCAGAGGGGAGTCCAGGACGCATTTCGATGAGGTGACCAGCCGCTTGCAGAAAATGGTCGAGTTCAATGAAGCCGGCGCGAGCGAAGCCGGTGACAAGGGCTTGGCGTTGTACGACAGCGCACGCGTGTCGATCATCGCGGTGCTGGTCGCCGCCCTGTTGATCGGCCTGGGCCTGGCGGTGTTCATCGCGCGGATTATTTCGCGTCCACTGAGGCTAGCCGCGACCGCCGCCGAGCAATTGGCTGAAGGCAACCTCAGCACCCCTATCGCGCCGGGCGGCAAAGATGAAACCGGCATGGTGCTCAATGCCATGCGCAACATGGTCGGCAAACTGGCGACTATCATCGGTGAAGTACGCAACGCTGCCGATAACCTGGCGAGCGCCTCGGAGCAAGTCAGCGCCACCGCACAGTCGATGAGCCAGGCCACCAGTGAACAGGCCGCCAGCGTCGAGGAAACCAGCGCGTCTGTGGAACAGATGAGCGCCAGCATCAATCAGAATACCGAAAACGCCAAGGTCACCGATGGCATGGCCAGCAAGGCGGCCAAGGAAGCCACCGACGGCGGAGAGTCAGTGCAACAAACGGTATTGGCGATGAAGAAAATCGCCCAGCGCATCAGCATCATCGATGACATTGCCTACCAGACCAACCTGCTGGCGCTCAACGCCGCGATTGAGGCTGCCCGGGCCGGCGAGCACGGCAAAGGTTTCGCGGTGGTCGCCGCCGAAGTCCGCAAACTGGCGGAGCGCAGCCAGGTGGCCGCGCAGGAAATCGGCGAACTGTCGTCAAGCAGCGTGGACATGGCGGAAAAGGCCGGAAAACTGCTCGACGAAATGGTCCCCTCGATCAACAAGACCTCCGACCTGGTGCAGGAAATCAGTGCCGCGTCCGAAGAGCAGGCGGCCGGCGTGGCGCAGATCAACACAGCCATGACCCAGCTCAACCAGGTGACCCAGCAGAACGCCTCCAGCAGCGAGGAACTGGCGGCGACCGCCGAAGAAATGAGCAGCCAGGCCGAGCAGTTGCAACAGGCGATGAGCTTTTTCGTACTCGACGCCACGTCCGGCGCCGCGGTTCAACCCAGCAGTGTGGACAGCCCTGGCAACAAGCCCAGCCGCCAGCCACCCCGCCCGGCACCGCAGCCCGCCCGCAAAGCGTTTGCCTACACGATGGCCAGCGCACCGGACGAGTCGGAATTTACCCGTTTCTGATGCGAGACATCGACGCGGGCTTACAGGGAGAGTGACATGGGTGCAGTGATGACTAACCGTCAGACCGCAGTGGCGGCGGATGAGGATGCGCAATACCTGACCTTCATGCTCGGTGGCGAGATGTTCGCGATCGGCATTCTGGGCATCAAGGAAATCATCGAATACGGCAGCCTGACCGTGGTACCGATGATGCCCGCGTTCGTGCGCGGCGTGATCAACCTGCGCGGCGCCGTGGTGCCGGTGGTTGATCTATCGGCGCGTTTCGGCCGAGCGAACTCGCCGATTACCCGACGCTCCTGCGTGATCATCATCGAAGCGAGTACCGAAGATGGGCAGCCCCAGGACATCGGGTTGCTGGTGGATACGGTATCCGCCGTGCAGGAGATTCCAGCGGCCCAGATCGAGCCCCCTCCCAGCTTCGGCGCGCGGATTCGCGCGGACTTCATCGGCGGCATGGCCAAGGTCGAAGGCAAGTTCGTGATTGTGCTGGAGGTGGGCAAAGTCCTTTCTATCGATGAGATGTCCAGCCTGGCCGAAAGCGCGCAGGCACCGGCGCTCGACCTTGAGCAGCGTTGAGATACGATCATGGCCGACACTGCCTCGCTCGATGATCGTGAATTCGGTCAATTCCAATCCTGGTTGTACCGTGCGGCCGGCATCAACCTGTCGCCGGCCAAAAAAGCCTTGGTGGCCGGGCGCCTGTTCAAGCGCCTCCAGCATTATGAATTGGAGAGCTACGGGGACTATTTCAAACTGATCATGAACGACCAGCGCAAGGGCGAACTGCAAGTCGCGCTGGACCTGCTGACCACTAACGAAACCTACTTTTTTCGCGAGCCCAAGCACTTTGATTTCCTGCGTCAGCACGTCCTGCCCAAGGCCACGCCGGGCAAAGTGTTTCGCGTGTGGAGCGCGGCCAGCTCCTCGGGCGAAGAGCCCTACAGCCTGGCAATGACGCTGGCCGAGGCCCTGGGCACTACGCCTTGGGAAGTGATCGGCTCGGACATCAGCACTCAGATGCTGGCCAAGGCGCGTACCGGGCATTACTCGATGGAGCGCGTCGGCACCCTGCCCCAGCCGCTGCTCACCAAATACTGCCTCAAGGGCATCGGCCGCCAGGAAGGCACGTTCCTGATCGACAAGAGCCTGCGCAACCGCGTCAACTTCGTGCAAGTCAACCTGAACGAGCCGCTGCCAGGCCTGGGCGAGTTCGATGTGATCTTCCTGCGCAACGTGATGATTTATTTCGACCAGCAGACCAAGAGCCAAGTCGTCGCACGCTTGTTGCCGCAGCTCAAGCCCGGCGGCCATTTCATCATCAGCCACTCGGAAAGCCTCAATGGTGTGAACGACACCTTGAAGCTGGTGGCGCCGTCGATTTACCGAAAGCCATGAAAAAGCCTCTCGGTGCAGCCGAAGTGGTGTTGGCGCCCGGCCAAGTCACTTTTGCGACGCGGCCGACTCGCCTGCGCACCTTGCTCGGTTCCTGCGTGGCGTTCACCTTCTGGCATCCGCAACGGCGGATCGGCGGCATGTGCCATTTCATGCTGCCAGCACGCTTGCGGCATGGTCAGCCCCTGGATGGCAAATACGGCGACGAAGCGCTGGAGCTGCTGATTCGGCATGCACGCGCCCATGGCACGCGGCCCCAGGACTATCAGGTGAAGGCGTTCGGCGGCGGCGAGATGTTCCCCACGCAGCATCGCCACCTACCGGCGCAAAATGTGGCCGCCCTGAACATCCGCGCCGCGCTGGCGCTTGCCAAACACCATCATTTGCACCTGGCGGCCCAGGACATGGGCAGTACCGGTTATCGCACTATCGTGTTCGACCTGTGGAACGGCAACGTCTGGGTCCGGCATCAACCAATGGGATTACTCAAAAACAATGCCTAATAAAAAAATCAGCGTATTGCTGGTCGATGACTCGGCCGTTGTCCGCCAAGTGCTGCTGGCGATTTTCAATGACACGCCGGATATCCACGTCATAGGCGCCGCCTCCGACCCGATTTTCGCCATGGACAAGCTCGCCCGTGAATGGCCGGATGTGATTGTGCTGGACGTGGAAATGCCGCGCATGGATGGCATCACCTTCCTCAGGAAAATCATGAGCGAGCGCCCGACACCGGTAGTGATCTGCTCGTCACTGACCCAGAAAGGCGCGGAAACCTCCCTGCAGGCTTTATCGGCCGGCGCCGTGGACATCATCACCAAACCCACCACCGGCCTGAAAAATTTCCTGATCGAATCGGGCCCGGAACTGATTGCGGCAATCCGTGCGGCGGCCAACTCCAATGTCAGCAACCTCGGCAAGCGCATCGCCAAGCCGACCCCGGCGCCCACGGTCGCCGGCAAGCTGACCGCGGATGCGATCCTGCCCGCCGCCAACGGCCAGGCCATGGCCCAGACCACTGAACGCATTGTCGCCATCGGCACCTCCACCGGCGGCACCCAGGCGCTGGAGGCCGTGCTGACGGCACTGCCGAGGGTGTGCCCGGGCATGGTGATCGTGCAGCACATGCCGGAGAAGTTCACCGCCTCCTTCGCCGAGCGCCTGAACAGCGTGTGCCAGATCGAAGTGCGTGAAGCGCGCAACAACGACCGTATCCTGCCCGGCCTGGCGTTGATCGCTCCCGGCGGCAAGCACCTGATGGTCACACGCAGCGGCGCCTACTATCACACTCAGGTCATCGACGGGCCGCTGGTCAACCGCCATCGGCCATCAGTGGATGTGCTGTTTCGCTCAGTGGCCAAATTCGCCGGCAAGAACGCCACCGGCATCATCATGACCGGCATGGGCGACGACGGCGCCCGCGGCCTCAAGGAAATGCTCGTTGCCGGCGCCGCGACGGTAGCCCAGGACGAGGCCAGTTGCGTGGTATTCGGCATGCCCAAGGAAGCCATCAAACTAAACGCCGCCCAGCGCATCATGGCGTTGCAGGATATTCACCAGGCGATCCTGCATAAGTGATGTTGGATTTTACTGCCTGGGCGACGGCACATGATGGGTTGACAGGTGCTGCCCTGGTTTTTCTCGGAGTTCTGACGGGATTCGTCGGGACCAACACCGGTGGGAGCGTGTTTCTAACCGTCCCAGTGATGATCTGGTTGGGGATTGCGCCTCAGTCAGCGATCGCCACAGCACGCTTGGCCTCGGTAGGCACCATGGTTGCCGGGTTGCGGCACTTCCATAATCAGGGAAAAATCGATTATGCGCTGGCCGTTCCGGCTGCTGCACTAGGGCTCGCCGGGGCCGTGGGAGGAGCGAGCCTGCTGCTTCAAATAGACCCCGCGCTGCTGCACAAAGTGATTGGCGGGCTGACGTTGCTGCTGGTCGCATTGTCCTTTATAAAAAAACCTCGTAGCGGCGAAGCACCTCCCTCAGCGGCCAGGCGTCTGTTTGGCTATGTTCTCTTCATTCCAGTAGGAATGATCGGCGGGCTATTCGGTGGGCAGGCCAAACTCTCGACGTATTTATTCATTATCTTTTTCAGAAAAACCATCAGCGAATCGGTGGGTACACGCAAAGTCGGCGGGCTCGTCCTTTCCGTGGGCTCACTCATCATTTTCGGTGTCAGCGGCATCATCAACTGGCAGTACGGATGTTGCCTGATTATTGGCACGCTATTGGGCGCCAATGCCGGCGCCAAGTTTGCGTTAAAGAAAGGTGATCAATGGATGGAGTCAGTTTTCAATATCGTCGTGATTGCGTTGGCATTGAAGATGCTGTTCTGGTGAGCAGGGGCAAGGTCAAATCCAGGGCAAAAAAAGCCTGCATGACTGCAGGCTTTTCACTGTATGGCACGGTTTGGGAAGTATAAGCACCTGATTAAAAATCCCCTCGCCGTCCCACTGAAGAGCGATGCCACCCAAAAAACGCAACTCCTTATGCGACAGGCAACGCGCTAAACACAGTCTATGGACTTGGCTCCGCTGGCCCAGTGGGCTGCGAAATCGGACGTGCGGACTGCCGGATCACAACCCAGAATGTCGAAAGTTGCCAACCGGTAAACATCGAACGGGTCCTCGGCGACTATTTGTTGAATGTCCGAGTGGCGCTCACCATACGCAAGGATGAAGCCCCCGCTCTCATCGGCGAGAGGGCCGGCAAACAGTATGATTCCGGACTGTATATATTTGACCAGCCACGCTTTGTGGGCTTCCAAGTGAGCTTGAATTTCCTCAACAGGGCGAAGGTAGGTAAGTTTGATAGCAAACAGCATGAATTCAAGCCTCCAGACTGGGTGAGTTATTGAGCAGGGGCTGACAGGCTTGCAATGACAGCGGGCATTGCAGCTATGGCTTTTTCAACGCCCTGGTCTCGTAATTGCTGGCCTCTGGAGACGCCTTCGGCGCGGATGAAGTGGATATCACTAATTCCGAGAAAACCAAAAAATGCCCTGAGATAACTTTCTTGGAAATCCATTTTTTGCAGTGGCCCCTCCGAGTAGAAGCCCCCACGAGCCGAAACCACGATGACGCGTTTATCGCCGGACAAGCCTACAGGACCCTGTTCTGTGTATTTAAAGGTTCGTCCGACTTGGGCGATCCTGTCGAGCCAAGCCTTTAGCTGGCTCGATACGTTAAAGTTGTACATCGGAGCGCCGATGACCAGCACATCGCTCGCCAGGAACTCCATGACTAGAGTTTCTGACAGTTGATGCTCCTGCAAAGTGGCCTCCGTAAAATCATTGATCTCGGTTTGTCGGAATCCTGCTGCAATAGGACCGGTGAGATGCTTCAACTCATCATCGACCAGGTCGCGGTACTCCACATGCGTCTCGCGATGGCTATCTTGAAGATGTGCAACGAAAGTTGAGGAAAGTCTACGGGTTATGGAGTTGCTGCCCATTATGCTCGAGTCAATATGCAGAATTTTCATGCTTGAGGACCTGCTTGCTGTAGAAAACGTATGAGCACTTTTCATCGTCCGGCTTCTCTGGCGGCTTGATCGATGAACTTGGCTACCGTGTCGGGATGAGAAACAAGGGACAGGTGGCTGGATCGGATTGATAAGGTCTGTGCTCCAATCTGTTTCGCGATAGCCAGCTGTACCGCTGGTAAAAGCGCCTTATCGTCAGTTGTCTGCAAGTACCAACTCGGCTTGTCGTGCCACGCCGCGTGCTGGACTTTCTCGACAAAACAGGCTGCCGCTATAGGCTGTTGAACCGATGCAAGCAACTGCACTTTTTTCATCGGTAAGTCCGCCGCCATGACTTGATGAAACTGCACGGGATCGTCCAGCCAAACCCAACCCTCCGCATCGGGTGTCAGGCCAGTCATAGGCGCATTCAGTCGCTGCAGAAGGCCCGCTGCTGATTCACCGCTGTCGGGCACTAAAGCGGAGAGATAGGCCAACCCCTTTACATTGGAGGCGTTACCGGCCTGCGTTATAACCGCGCCGGCCCATGAGTGTCCTACCAGCAGAACATCACCTTGTTGTCGGCGAAGTACGCGCTGCGTTGCCAAAACGTCATCTTCCAATGAGGTCATCGGGTTCTGTACGGCGGTGACGTGATAGCCCATAGCAGTCAACTGCTTGATCACCGGTGTCCAGTTCGAGCCATCGGCAAATGCACCATGTACCAGCACGATGTT
Organism: Pseudomonas sp. Q1; assembly: GCF_009935975.1. Classification (NCBI taxonomy): domain Bacteria; kingdom Pseudomonadati; phylum Pseudomonadota; class Gammaproteobacteria; order Pseudomonadales; family Pseudomonadaceae; genus Pseudomonas; species Pseudomonas sp. Q1. The sequence goes on from NZ_QODI01000018.1 coordinate 102,552, forward strand.
GCGCACACTGCCATCAGGTAACGCGGCCAGGACCGGGCCACCGGAGAACAACAGCGATAAACCCAGGGCCAAGCCAAGTCGGCTCAGCCAGCTCAGCGGACCGGGGCGTTTTTCTTCGTGAGGCCTGGAGTTCAGGTAGAGCGGCAGGTTCATGTCGGAGCGCCTTTGCAGTTGACTGTGCAAAGTTTAAGTAGGCGCAACTGGAACTGTTAGATAACAAATAAGCCACACTTCATGCAAAACTCGCCAACTTGATTGCCAAAGCAGGATTTGCCATGCGCGTTGCGATTGTTGCTGTGGAAGGTAGCTTGATGTCTGCCATCACTGGGCTGGCTGATCTGTTCTGGATGACCAATCAGGCGCTGAAATCACCACCGCCTGGTTTGGCTTCGGAAATGAGCGCCAAGATCGATGTTGAATTCGAAACGATCATCGTCAGTGCGGATGGTAAGGCGCTAAGGGATCCTCAGGGCAGACTGATCCCCGTTGATGCAGATTTTTACGGCGCGGGGCCTTTTGATGCTGTGCTCGTGACTGGCATGGCCTTGGGGCCGGATAGGTTGCCGCCCACTTCCGACTCCCTCAAACACGCGGCAGCTTGGCTCAAAGTGAACCATCAGCAAGGCGTACTGGTCGGTGGGGCGTGCGCGGGTACGTTTGTTCTGGGAGAGTCTGGGTTGCTCGACAACAGACGCTGCACCACGACCTGGTGGCTGCACCATGCTTTCAAACAGCGATTTCCAAAAGCCCAGCCGGTGTGGGGCACTGCGGTGGAGGAGCAAGACGGCATCATTACCACTGGAGGACCGTTATCCTGGATTGATCTGGCCCTCTACGTGATTAGGCGCTTGGCCGGTGCCGATGTCGCCAAGTTGACCGCAGATATCTCTGTGACCGACAGCTTGCCCCTGCCTCAACTGGTTTATGCACCCCGAGGTTTTATCAATAGTGCCAATCCGCTGCTTCTGGAAACCGAGCAAATCATTCGTCATGCCAAACCCGGGCTGACGGCTGAAGAGCTGGCCAAAACATTGAATCTGAGTGAGCGGACACTGCATCGGCGACTCAAGGCATTGACCAATGAGTCGCCTAAAGAACTCATTACCCGCGTGAGGATAGAAACGGCCTGCGTCCTCCTTCAGACACCGGGAGCCAGCGTTAAACAAGTGGCCCTCAAGTGCGGCTACAACGAAGATACCTCGTTTCGACGGGCTTTCATTCAACTTACGGGGATGACTCCTGCGGATTACAAGCGCTGGTCTAAAGGGCGGTCCTCCTGAGCCTAAGACTGGAGACGGAGCGGATCAGCAAGATCGGGCAGTTACCGCCGCGTCCGTTCAGCTAACTTGAAGTGAACCGGGAAAACGCTTGCAACTCAGCTACCCGCTAATGGGTAATGCTCAATACGGCACGCATGACTATGGCCATCGCCTTTACATATCCCATCCAGATACCGGTAGTTCACACGCACCGACTGGCCTTTTTTTGGCCACTCTCGGCGTGGGATCTGGCTTTGGTAATCAGTAGTTTCTGGGATAAACGTGAGGGTCGCCCCCTCTTCCGGGCACTCTGCCGTGGTCGATGTAGGGCTCACCTTCAGGATCTGCGCCTGCAGCTTGGGGTATGGATGTTTCAATACATCAGTAACACGTAACTCCATACTGCAAATTTGCCACGATGCTGCTTGTACTGGTTGGCACAACAGGAAGAGGGGAAAAGCAAATAACGCGTAGCGAGCTACATGATTGCCCATTATTGACACTGCCTCGAATGTTGATATCCAGGACGTTATCAGAATTTAACCCATCAAATCATGGAGCGATCGACCTCCTGATGCGCATTCATGCCGCTCACGCCGTGCGCTTTGATCACCCCGAAGAAATCCAAGGCAAAAAAAAAGCCTGCATCGCTGCAGGCTTTTCCTATCTGGCTCCACGACCTGGACTCGAACCAGGGACCCAATGATTAACAGTCATTTGCTCTACCAACTGAGCTATCGCGGAATGCGCCGTATGTTACTGATTAAAAAGAAGAAGTCAAGCATCTGGATGCATTTTGGTGAATTCATCCTGATAACCGCTAGCCGCCCTACTCCGAATGGGCCATTTCCTTGGCCAAATCCAGCCAGGCACGCGCCGCCGGCGGCAGGTGGGCGCTGGCGCGCCAAGCCAGGGCGATGTGCCAGTCGGTGTGGGGTTCGTCCAAGGGGATCAGGGCGATACCGGTGGGTTGGTGCATGTGCGCCAGCATGCGCGGCAGGAAGGCGACGCCCAGGCCCGCCGAGACCAGGTCGACGATAAAGTCGATCTGCCCGCTGCGGGCCGTGACTTTGGGTGTCACGCCTTTGCGCTCGCAGGCGGCGAGGATCTTGGCGTTCAGGGCGAAGCCGGCTTCGAACAGAATGAACGGTGAGTCCGCAAGGTCGGTGAAGTCGATGCGCTTGCGCCGGGCCAGCGGGTGGTTCATGGGCAACACGGCCATCAGGGGTTCATTGCGCACGGGTTGGAAGTCGAACCCTTCATCCGTGGGCAGCAGCAACGCCGCGAGGTCAATCTCCCCGGCTTCCAGGCACCCGCGCAGTTTCTTGCTGCCGTACTCGGTGAGTTCGATTTCGATGTCAGGGTAGCGCCTGCGGTAGGTGGCGAACATGGCCGCGAACAGCACGCCGCAACCCACCGGGGGCAGGCCGATGCGCAGCTGGCCACGCTTGAGGCCGCGCAAGTCATTGATCTCGGCCACCAGGTCATTGCTCTCGGCGAGCAGCACCTGGGCGCGACGGTAGACAATTTCACCGGCGGCGGTGAGTTCGTTACGGTGGCCCAGGCGATTAAAAAGCGGCGCGCCCAGTTCATCCTCCAGCGTCCTGACGGCCTTGCTCACGGAGGACTGAGTCAGCGACACCACCTCGGCAGCCTGGGAGAAGCCGCCCTGGCGCACCACTTCGACAAAGGCACGCAATGCTCGTAGATTCATCGGTATTCCTTTTGCGACTGGCTACCATTGATAAAAGTTGTTTTTATCATGCCAGATTATTGCCTATCCTGAATCACCTTGCCTTGTGGAGCCCTTCTTCAATGATCATCTCGTCCGCCTCCGACTATCGCGCAGCCGCCAAGCGCAAGCTGCCGCGCTTCCTGTTCGACTACATCGACGGCGGTGCCTACGCCGAACACACGATGCGCGCCAACAGTTCGGACCTGGCCGAGATCAGCCTGCGCCAGCGTGTCCTGCGCAATGTGGATAGCCTGAGCCTCAAGACCACCCTGTTCGGCCAGCCCCTGGACATGCCGGTGATCCTCAGCCCGGTGGGCCTCACCGGCATGTATGCGCGGCGCGGCGAAGTGCAGGCGGCCAAAGCAGCCGCCAATAAAGGCATCCCCTTCTGCCTGTCGACGGTGTCGGTGTGTTCGATTGAAGAAGTGGCGTCTCAAAGCGCGCAATCAATCTGGTTCCAGCTGTATGTCCTCAAGGACCGTGGCTTCATGCGCAACGCGCTGGAACGGGCCCAGGCGGCCGGGGTGACGACACTGGTGTTCACCGTGGATATGCCCACGCCAGGCGCACGCTACCGCGATGCACACTCGGGCATGTCCGGGCCATTCGCGGCGTCGCGGCGCATGCTGCAAGCCGTCACCAAGCCGCAATGGGCGTTCGATGTGGGGTTGCTGGGCCGTCCACACGACCTGGGCAATATCTCCAGGTACCTGGGCAAACCCACCCACCTGGAAGACTACATCGGCTGGCTGGCCAACAACTTCGATCCCTCCATCAGCTGGAAAGACCTGGAGTGGATCCGTGAGTTCTGGAAAGGCCCGATGATCATCAAAGGCATCCTCGATCCGCAGGATGCCAAGGACGCCGTGAGCTTCGGGGCCGATGGCATCGTGGTCTCCAACCATGGCGGGCGCCAGCTGGACGGCGTGCTGTCCACCGCCAAGGCCCTGCCACCGATTGCCGACAAGGTAGGCGATGACCTCACCGTGCTGGTGGACTCCGGCATCCGTTCGGGGCTGGACGTAGTGCGCATGCTCGCCCTGGGTGCCAAGGCGTGCCTGCTGGGCCGCGCCACCGCCTACGCACTGGCTGCCGACGGCCAGCACGGGGTGGAAAACCTGCTGGATATCTTCGCCAAGGAGATGCGCGTGGCCATGACCCTGACCGGGGTCACGTCGATTGAGCAGATCGACCGCACAACCTTGGTCTAAGCCAGCAGTCAGCCAAATAACTGACGCGAGCAGGCGACAACCCCACTGAGTTATAAAAGCAATTAATTGATTTGTAAGACGTTTTATACAGCCAAAAGGATTTGGCACGAATCTCGCTCTAATCCCTGACAAGCAGGTTAAGCGATGACAAGACGTGCGGCGGTGCCCCGGGGTTATAACCCGGACTAAAGCGGTTTAAACTGTTCCTATTGTTTTACGCAACTGACGGAACAGTAAGACGCTTGGCTTCTGCCATTCTCATCCAGCCTGTAAGACAGTTCAGTGCTTAGAGGCCGTCCAACTATGAAAACACCCACCCAGACCAACGCAATTGACTTCGACAGTGCCAAATTGCAACGTCTGGGGTTTGGTCAACCCTCCCTGCGGCCGCAGCGTCCCATCACCCTTAACCAATTGCGCCAGCAGCTGAACCAGCAATTGCAGGTCAGCCTGGAGCCGGAGCGTATCCTCGGCCTGTTCTTTCGCGAAACCCAGCGCCTGGTCCCCGTGGATGCCCTGCAGTACCGTCACGCAACCAGCGACCTGCGCCTGGAGTTCGGCCATCGCGGCCATCATTCAGTGAGCTACAGCCTGAGCCACGAAGGCGAGCACTTGGGTGAACTGATCTTTCGCCGCAACCAGCGCTTCATGGAAGACGAACTGCACCAACTCGAAACCTTGCTGGCGACCCTGCTCTATCCGATGCGCAACGCCCTGCTCTACCGCGCAGCCACGCGCAGCGCCCTGCGTGATCCATTGACTGAAACCGGCAACCGAATCGCCATGGACCAGACTCTGCAAAGGGAGATCGACATGGCCAAGCGGCACCTGAGCCCGTTGTCTTTGCTGATGCTGGACATCGACCACTTCAAGCGAATCAACGACACTCACGGTCATGCGGCTGGCGACAGCGTGCTGCGCGAAATCGCCACCACGATCAAAAACCAGTTGCGCAACGTGGACATGGTGTTTCGGTTTGGCGGGGAAGAGTTTCTGATCCTGCTGTCGAATACCGGCCGAGAGGCCGCCGCCATGGTCGGCGAGCGTTTGCGCCAGGCAGCACAGGCACAGGATTACTGGGTGGAGGGGACGCGGATCGAATTGACGGTGAGCCTCGGCTGCTCAACCTTGTTGGCCGCCGAGTCGGCTGAAAGCCTGCTGCGCCGGGCCGATAACGCTTTGTACGTGGCCAAGCGCGAAGGCCGTAACCGCTTGGCGATGGCGGGGTAAGCCCCCGCCATCACGCTTGCATCACGCCTCGCTGGCGACGCGTGCCGGGCGCTCGCGAACGGCCGCGAGCATCTTGTCGTTGTCTTTTTCCAACCGCATGCAGCTTTCCAGAAACAGGTACATGTAGTCGTAGCTCTTGCAGACGGCCTGGCGCAACTCGACCTGCAAGGCCTTGCTCGGGTTCATCCCGGCCAGGGTGCAGATGATTTCCAGGGCTTCCCAGGGGTGGGCGTCGTCGTACTGGGCGTGCATCTTCAGCCACTTCATCGCACGCTTGCGGTCTTCCTCAGGGAAGGCGGCGGCATACACACCGGTCGAACACACCACGGCGGACCACTCCCCAGTCGCCCCCTCGATGGCATAGTTGGTTGCGGCAATTGCAACGATCAGCGCATCGGACGAACTGGTATGCCAGCACCAATGGCTCAGGGCATGCAATTCCGGCGGTACATTCTGCGCCTGCAACTCCTCCAGGCTCACGCCATGGGCACGCGCCCAATTCACCCAATAGTCAGCGTGGTTCAGTTCCACACGAATATTGCGCATCAGCCAACGTCGCGCCATATCCTCCCCAGGATGGCGGGCAAACTTGGTCTTGGTGAGGTTCTGTGCCATGTACAAGGCAAACTGTTCCACCACCGGCCAGCCACCAATCAGGTAGTGGCGCATGGTCTTGGCGCTGAGCGTGTTGTCGCGCATGCGCTGGTACAGTTCGTGCTCGACAACTCGGCGCTTGCTCTCGCTACAGTCCTGGATCAATTGTTGCGCCCAGGCGGGGTAACTCGAGGCTTCCATAAGCGGGCCGGTTCTGTTGAATGTGTCGATCACTGTAGGGCTCCTTTTTTAGTGTGATAGTACAGACCAGCAAATGTTTCAGCGGAATGTGCCGGGCGCCTTGAATAACAGAGGCTGCGGACGCACAGGTCGACACTGCAAGCTATCAAAGGTAAACAATTGCGGGCGTTCAATCAGGTAGCCCTGAGCGTAATCCACACCGATCTCAAGTAACGCCTGTTCGATGTGCGTGGTTTCAACAAACTCGGCAATTGTGCGCTTACCCATGACGTGGCCGATGTGATTGATCACTTCGACCATGGCGCGGTTAATCGGGTCGTCCAGCATATCCTTTACGAAACTTCCATCGATCTTCAGGAAGTCTACAGGTAAATGTTTGAGATAAGCGAATGAGGACATTCCGGCGCAAAAGTCATCGAGGGAAAAATGGCAACCTAAGGCTTTGAGTTCATTAATAAAACGGATTGCACTGCCGAGATTGGCAATAGCACTCGTCTCTGTTATTTCAAAACATATCATTTCAGGCGGGATGTTATAAGCCGCGAATTTCTCATGTAAAAAACCCAGGAAATCGTCATCACCAATGGTAATGCCTGACAGATTGATCGCACACATGGCCATGGGCCGGCCCGGACGCTCATGCATGCACTTGGCGATGATCTTGAACACGTTCTCGACCACCCAGCGGTCCAGCGATGTCATCAGGCCGTAACGTTCGGCGGCCGGGATAAAGCTGTCGGGCAAGATGATGCGCCCCCCTTCATCGTGCAGTCGCAACAGGATTTCGATATGCCCACTGCCGGCGTCGGTATGGCCCAGCGGCGAGATTTCCTGGGAGTACAGGCAAAAACGGTCTTCCTCCAACGCCATGTGCAGGCGCTGCACCCAGGCCATCTCACCGAAACGCAAAGACAATTCCGAGTCATCGGCATGGTAGACCTGCACTCGGTTGCGGCCCTTTTCCTTGGCCATGTAGCACGCCATATCTGCCGCCCGCAACGACGTTTCGAGGGTGGTCGGGGTTTGTGAGATGTGCACCAGGCCGATACTGACGGTGGTCATGAACGGCCGTCCCTTCCACACAAAATGCAGGCTCTGCACGGTATGGCGCAGGCTTTCGGCGATTCTTTCCGCCACCGGCGCCGGACAGTTCTCCAGCAGGATGCCGAACTCGTCGCCGCCCAACCGAGCCAGCGTGTCGCCTTCGCGCAGGTCCGACTGCAGCAGCGCACAAATATGACGCAGAAGCTCGTCACCGGCCGCATGACCACAGGTGTCGTTGACCAGCTTGAACTGGTCCAGGTCTAGGAACATCAACGCATGCCGCCCACCCTGCTGGCGCCCCACTTGTTGCAGCACCTGCTCCAGGCGGTACTCGAACTCGCGACGGTTGGCCAGGCCGGTCAAGGCATCATGGGTCGCTTGCCACGACAGGTTGGCGATGTACTGGCGCTCCTGGGTCATATCGTGCAGCACCAGTACCGCACCGCTGACTTTGCCGGCGCTGCGGATCGGCGCCCCCACCAGCGTCACCGACACCGTACTGCCGTCCAGGCGCTGGATCAGCTTGGAATGTTCGCTGCCGCCACCAAGCCGGCCCCTGATGATGCGCTCGATCAGGGTAAAGCCGTCGGGCTCGGCGCTTTCGTCCAGCAGGTTGAACAACGCCGCCAGAGGCAGGCCTTGGGCCTGGGCGTTTTTCCAGTGGGTCAACGCCTCCGCCGCTGGGTTCATGTAGGTGATGGCGCCATCGACGTCGGTGGTGATCACCCCGTCGCCGATCGACTCCAGGGTGATCTGCGCCCGCTCCTTCTCGACTTGCAGGGCATTGGCGAAGGCATGGCGCTGGGCCAGAAGCTTGTGGGTACGCAGCAGCGCCAGAACAATCAGCCCCAACGCGGTGGCCAGGTTGGTGATCAGCAACAGCCGCAAAATCATCCGCGAGCCTTCGCCCAAGGCATCGCTGAATGCCTTGGCCGCCGGGGTCACGCCGTCATTGATCGCAATGATGTGCGCCTTCCAGTCGCGCACGTTGTCGCCACTGACTTGATTGGCGCTGATCGCCCGGTGCATCGACTGGGCCAGTTCATCCAGCTGCACCAGGTAGCCATCGCCCACGGTCCACAGTGCGATGGCTTTTTCCAGGTAGCTGAAATGGCGAAAGTTGAGGTACAGCCAGATCAGGCTGGAAACGTCATCCGGGTGGTTGCCCCCCTTGAGAATACCCAGGCGCGCCGCGGTGAGGTCAGGGACGGGACGGTCGAGGGCAATGCGCAACTCGTGCCCACCCTGTGGCACGGCGATGGCGTGCTGATACTTGAGGTAAGTGGCTTCGTCGCGATTATCGGCGTAGAGGGTCAGGTAATAGATGGCATCTTTCTGCCCCTTGGACCAAAGACTTTCGCCAGCCACATAGCCACGCACCGCTGAAAGCACGTAGAGACTGACGCAACCCAACAATGCCTGGAACAGCACAACGGCAATAAAAGGCCAGACAATGCCCAACAACCGTGGTGTTCCGAGAGTTCGTTTTTGCTTCATGAAGTCCCTTGCACATGCACAGCTGAATACGCACGCGAAAATCCGCCCCCGACAGCACAGCCTAAGCTAACTCAACGCACTTGTTGCAGGTGACCATACAGCTTGGCGTACAACCCGCCATCGGCAATCAATTGCTGATGGTCGCCATCTTCGGCGATATGCCCACCATCGAACACCAGTACCCGATCGGCCTGTTTCACCGCCGACAGGCGATGGGCGATAATCAGTGTAGTACGCCCGCTGAGAAACCGCGCCAGCGCCTGATGCAGGTTGTACTCGGTGGCGGCATCCAAAGCGGAGGTCGCCTCATCCAGAATCACCACCTTCGGCTCGGCCAGCACCATCCGCGCTATCGCCAGGCGCTGGCGCTGGCCGCCGGAAAAGCGCACGCCGGAACGCCCCACCACGCTGTCCAAGCCCAAGGGCAGCGCCCTGACGGTAGCATCCAGCTGGGCGATCTCCAATGCCTGCCAGCAGGCCTGGTCGGAACGGGTACGGCCCATGGTCAGGTTGGCGCGCACGGTATCGTTGAACAACGCCGGATGCTGCAGCACCACCGCAACGTTTTCACGAATGGTTGCCAGGCCGATCTCCTGCTGGGTGGCACCGCCAAAACGGATACTGCCCGCCTGCGGGGTATACAAGCCCAGCAGCAGTTGTACCAAAGTACTCTTGCCGCCACCACTGGCACCGACGATGGCGACCTTCTCTCCGGGCGCAATACTCAGGTTAAGCTGGTCGAGGACTAAATCTTCGCCGTAGCCGAAATTGAGGCCCCGCACATCAATACCGACCGTTTCATGCCCGGTAAACGGATCTTCGCCACCGGCATATTGCGGCTCATCGGCGCGCGCCAGCAGCTCGTTGATCCGCGTCAGCGCCCCACCCGCCGCGTAGTAGGCGTATTGCAGGTTCAACAGCTGCTCCACCGGGCCGATCATGAACCACAGGTAACTGAACACGGCGAGCATCTGGCCAATCGACAGGTCGGAAAACAACACGGTGAGCATCGCCGCCGCACGGAAGATGTCGATACCAAACTGGAACAACAACCCGCTGGCGCGGCTGGAGGCGTCGCTTTTCCATTGGGAGTTGATCGCATAATCGCGCACCTCCAGGGCACGCTGGCCGAGGCGCCCGAGGAAAAAACCCTGGCGGTTGCCGGCGCGCACTTCCTGGATGGCGTCCAGGGTTTCGGTCAGCGCTTGGGTAAAGCGTGAGGTGCTGTCGTTTTCCAGCTTCTTCAGGTGTTTGACGCGTTTGCCCAACTGCACCGTGGCGTAGATCACCAGCGGGTTGAACAGCAGGATCAACAACGCCAGTTGCCAATGCATCCACACCAGAATGGCCGAGGTACCCACCAGAGTGAGCATGGCCACCAGGAAACGGCTGAGGGTTTCACCGACAAATTTGTCCAGAGTATCGAGGTCGGTGACCAGATGCGTGGTGACCGTGCCGCTGCCCAGGCTTTCATATTCGCCAAGGGAAATGCGCTTGAGCCGTTCGATCAGGCGCACGCGGATGCGGTACACGATGTCTTTGGCCAGCCGTGCGAACAGCCGCGCCTGCACGACGTTGAATACCAGCGCACCGCAGCGCAGCAGCAGGGTCACCAGCAGCATCAGGCCGATATAACCGGCGGCTTTCCGCCAGCCCAGCGGTAAGACGTGGTTCATCACCTTGAGCGCGGCGTCGCCGTGGCCCAGCAGTACTTCATCGACCAGCAGCGGCAACAGCAACGGAATGGGCACACTGCACAGGGTCGCCAGCACGGCGACGCCATTGGCGAGCCACAAGGATTTCTTGTGACGCAGGGCCAGGCGACGGATTTCCGCCCAGGTCAGGCGATCAGTGCGTTTGCTCGGCTCGAGGTCAGGCTGGTCATGCACAGGTTGCTCGCTCCAGCCATCGAGCCAGCAACGGCGACAGCTCGGACAGCGGCTGGTAACCATTGGTCAGCAGGGCCAACTGGCCATTGCGCTCGGCCAGCAGCGTCGGGAAACCGGCGATGCCCAGGTCCTGCACCCAGGTGAAATCGGCGGCCGTCGCCGCGTGTTGCTCGGCGCGGTCAAACTCACCGGCAAACTCGATGCGCGGGATGCCCGCCTTCTCCGCCAACTCCACCAGCACACTGGCGAGGGTCACATCGCGGCCCTCGACATAAAACGCACGCTGGATCAGCCCCAGCAGCTTCCACGCGCAATCCGGCGCCAGGCTGCGGGCAGTGACGATGGCGCGGCACGCAGGCTCGGTGTCATAAACGAAACCGTCGGGCAATGCGCCTTCAAGCTTGAACGGCTGGCCGGTGGCCTCGGTGACCGCCTGCCAGTGCTCCAGGATGTAGCGTCGGGTCGTAGGCTCCAGCGCCGCGCCGCTGCCGGTGCGCAAGCCGCCCACCACCAGGTGCAGCTCCACGCCGGCGGCCTGGGCCTGCTCCACCAACGCCTCGGCCACCGGGGCAAAGCCCCAGCACCAGGAACACATCGGGTCCATTACATAGAGCAGGCGCGCGGACATGGCTCAGGCCTCGGAAGGGGTTTGCTTGTAGTTGAAGCCAATCGGGTGCGGCATATTGCGGGCCTTGGCCAGTTCAATCTGCTTTTGCCGGTCGATCGCACTGCGACGGGTCTTCTCCGGCAGCTTATCCCAGCAATGCGGGCAACTGATGCCGGCCACATAGTGCTCGGACGCACGGTCTTCGACGCTGACTGGCGTGCGGCAGGCATGACATTGATCGTAGTCGCCTTCGCTCAAGTCGTGGCGGACCGTCACGCGATTGTCGAATACAAAGCAGTCGCCCTGCCATTTGGTTTCTTCCTGGGGTACCTCTTCGAGGTATTTCAGGATGCCACCCTTGAGGTGGTAGACCTCATCGAAGCCTTCGCTGAGCATATAGCTCGACGCTTTCTCACACCGAATGCCGCCGGTGCAGAACATCGCGACCTTCTTGTGCTTGGCCGGGTCGAAGTTGGCTTTGATGTAGTCGGGAAATTCGCGAAAACTGGTGGTTTTCGGGTCGATCGCGCCTTCGAAGGTGCCAATGGAGACTTCGTAGTCGTTACGGGTGTCGATCAACAGCACTTGCGGGTCGCTGATCAACGCGTTCCAGTCCTTGGGGTCCACATAGGTGCCGACTTTCTTGTTCGGATCGACGCCTTCGACGCCCAGGGTCACGATCTCTTTCTTGAGCTTGACCTTGGTGCGGTAGAACGGCTGCTCGTCGCAGTACGATTCCTTGTGGTCGATGTCGACCATGCGCGGATCGTTCTTCAGCCAGGCGATCAGGCCATCGATGCCTTCGCGGCTGCCGGAAACAGTGCCGTTGATGCCTTCTTCGGCGATCAGCAAGGTGCCTTTGATGCCGTTGTCGACCATTGCCTGCAGCAGGGGTTCGCGCAGGGCGACGTAATCTTCGAGGGTGACGAACTTGTACAGTGCCGCCACGACAATCGGTTGAGTCATGGGTGTTCTCTCCAGGTGGCTACCCTCGTAAAGGGTGAACCGGATGCAAAAAAAACGCGCCGGCTAAGCGGCGCGTTGCGGATTCTAACAAATGCCCGGTGTCAGAGACACCCGCTCATTAATCATGCCCGCCGGCGCAGGTCGGCGAGGCCGGGGCTGCGTCGATTTTCGCCCATTCGTCAGGCGTGTAGGTATGCAGCGCCAGCGCATGAAACTCGCTCATCAGATCACCCAGGGTGGCGTAGACCTTCTGGTGGCGCTTGACGCGGTTGAGCCCCTCGAACTGCGGGCTGACCAGCACGGCCTTGAAGTGGGTCTGCAACCCGCGGCTGTGCATGTGGCTTTCATCCAGCACACTCAGATGGTCGGAGCCCAGGGCGGCAAGCGCCGTTTCGATACGCTGTTGCATGGTCATTCCTGCTTACTTCTTCTTGGCCGGTGCGGCGGCTTTCGGCATCAGCTCGTTGGTCATGTCTTCCAACAGCTTGTTCACGACCGGCACGGCGCTTTCCAGCTTGGCCTGGGTCATCTGGGCCGATTGCTGGGTCAGTTGCGGCATTTTTTCCAGGACTTTCTTGCCCAGTGGCGACTGGTAGAAAGCGACCAGGTCCTTGAGCTCGGATTCGCTGAAGTTGCTGGTATAGAGCTTGACCATGTCCGGCTTCAGCTTCGGCCAGCCGATGGCCTGGTCCAGGGCGGCATTGGCCTTGGCCTGGTAGCTGTCCAGTACGGACTGCTTGGCGGCAGGCGCCTTGGTCTGTTCGAAACGCTGGGCGAACATTTGCTGCACTTGCATGTACACCGGGGTACCCAGCTTGTCGGCGTGGGCCAGGGTAAGGAAGGCTTCGGCACTGGCGTTGTGGCTGGCGGTATCGGCAAGAACCTGGCCGCTGGCGCAAACCAGAGCAACCGCGGTACAGATGGCACGAAGACGAGTCATCGAGTTTCCTTTTCTAGCAGGCGAGGTAAGACCCCAAGGGCGCCCATTCTGCGCCTAAAAAACCTTATGGCTCAACCCCGCCCCTTGTCGGACGTGGATTTGCCGATGAAAAGTCTTTTAGGGAACCCGCCCGGCCGATCACAGCCTAAACTGCGCAAACGAACCTGAAGGAGTGTGCCCGATGAGCCGTATCGAAACCGACAGCCTGGGGGAAGTTCATGTCCCGGAGGACGCTTACTGGGGCGCGCAGACCCAACGTTCGCTGGTGAATTTCGCCATCGGAGAACAACGCATGCCGCTTGCGGTGCTGCACGCCCTGGCCCTGATCAAGAAGGCCGCTGCACGGGTCAACGACCGCAACGGCGACCTGCCCGCCGATATCGCCCGCCTGATCGAACAGGCCGCCGACGAAGTGCTCGACGGGCAGCATGACGATCAATTCCCATTGGTGGTGTGGCAGACCGGCAGCGGCACCCAGAGCAATATGAACGCCAACGAAGTCATCGCCGGCCGTGCCAACGAGCTGGCGGGCAACAAGCGTGGCGGTAAAAGCCCGGTGCACCCCAACGACCACGTCAACCGCTCCCAGAGCTCCAACGACTGCTTCCCCACGGCCATGAGCATCGCCACCGTGCAGGCCGTGCATCAACGGCTGCTGCCCGCCATCGCCAATCTTTCCGGCGGTTTGGCGGAGCAAGCGGCCAGGCATATGAAGCTGGTGAAAACCGGTCGCACCCACATGATGGACGCAACGCCGATCACCTTCGGCCAGGAACTCTCGGCCTTTATTGCCCAACTCGACTACGCCGAACGCGCGATCCGTGGCGCCCTGCCCGCCGTGTGCGAGCTGGCCCAGGGCGGCACCGCCGTCGGCACCGGGCTCAATGCGCCCCACGGTTTTGGCGAGGCGATTGCTTCCGAGCTGGCGGCGTTGTCAGGCTTGCCGTTCGTCACGGCCCCCAACAAGTTCGCCGCCCTCTCCGGCCATGAGCCTTTGGTGACCTTGCACGGCGCGCTGAAAACCCTGGCCGTGGCGCTGATGAAAATCGCCAACGACCTGCGCCTGCTGGGCTCCGGCCCCCGCGCCGGGCTGGCCGAAGTGAAGTTGCCGGCCAACGAGCCGGGCAGCTCGATCATGCCGGGCAAGGTCAACCCGACCCAGTGCGAGGCGCTGACAATGCTGGCCTGCCAGGTACTGGGCAATGACGTGACCATCGGCCTTGCCGCCAGCCAAGGGCATTTGCAGTTGAACGTCTACAAACCGGTGATCATCCACAACCTGCTGGAATCGATCCGCCTGCTGGCCGATGGCTGCAATAACTTCCAGGAGCACTGTGTGGCCGGTCTCGAGCCTGACGCTACGCAGATGGCCGAGCACCTGGAGCGCGGGCTGATGCTGGTCACGGCACTCAACCCGCACATCGGCTATGACAAGTCGGCAGAGATCGCCAAGAAGGCTTACGCCGAAGGCCTCACACTACGGGAGGCCGCGCTGGAGCTGGGCTACCTTACCGATGAAGAGTTCGAGCAATGGGTCCGCCCTGAGGACATGCTCGGCAACTAGGAGGCCATGCGCAAGCGCCGGGCCTTGAGCCCGGCGAGCAACGACGGAGCCAACGCCACCGTCGCCGAGCCCAGCACCACCACCAACGCCCCGGCATAGCCCAGGGCGTTGATCTCTTCGGCCTGCACAGCGTCCGGCCACCACCACGCGGCCAGGGCCACCGCGACAAATGTCACCAGGGGCGTGAGCGCCAGGGTCGCACTGACCCTGGACGCTTCCCAATGGGCCAACGCCTCGGCGAAAGCGCCATATGCCACCAGGGTGTTCATACAGCAGGCCAGCAACAGCCAGCCTTGCAGCGGGCTCAGGTCCAGCGCTTCCAGTGGATGTGCCCAGGGTGTGAGCAGCAAGGCACAGAACAGGTAGATCACCATCATCACCTGCAGCGAATTCCACATCGTCAGCAGTTGTTTCTGGCCCAGGGCGTAGAACACCCAGATGGTGGTGGCCAGCAGGATGGTCAGCACCCCGGCGGTATAGGCCCCAAGGGACGTCAGCAGTTCGTCCAGGCGCTGGTTGAAGAACAGGCCAAAGCCGATGATCAGCACCACCAGGCCCAGCCCCTGCCCCAGGCTGAAGCGCTCCTTGAACACAAACACGCTGGCGACCATCAGAAAGATTGGCCCCATCTGCACCACCAGTTGTGCGGTACCAGGGCTGAGCATCTTCAGGCCAACCAGATACAGCACGTAGTTGCCCACCAGGCCGCACGCCGCCATGACCACCAGCCAGCCGCCCCTGGGGCCGAGCACCTGGCGGCTGGGCAAGCGTTTGGTGAGGGCGAGGTAGACGAACAAACAACCGCCGGCCACCGTCAGGCGAAACCAGGTGACGGTGATCGGGTCCATGACCTGCAACACTTGCTTGAGTTTGATGGGCAGAATGCCCCACAGCAGCGCGGTCAGCAGGGTCAGGAGAAAACCATAGACCCAGCGGCCGGAAGAGATGTGCATGAGTGCCCCAGAAGCCAGAGGGAGTGGAGCCGCATTCTAGGGGCACCCGATGCACTTTGTGTAGCGAAGATCAGCGCACCGCTTCGAACAACCCGGTCGCGCCCATGCCGCCGCCCACGCACATGGTCACGATGCCATAACGCAGATTGCGTCGTTGCAACTCACGCACCAGGTGCCCCACCTGCCGCGAACCGGTCATGCCGAAGGGGTGCCCGATGGCGATCGAACCGCCGTTGACGTTGTACCTGGCATTGTCGATTTCCAGGCGATTACGCGCATACAGGCACTGCGAGGCAAACGCCTCGTTGAGTTCCCACAGGTCGATATCCGCCACCTGCAAGCCCTTGGCCTTGAGCAGCTTGGGCACCGAGAACACCGGGCCAATGCCCATCTCGTCCGGCTCACAGCCCGCCACCGTGAACCCACGGAAAAACGCCTTGGGCTTGAGCCCCAGCGCCAGGGCTTTTTCCAGGCTCATCACCAAGGTCATCGAGGCGCCGTCGGACAACTGCGACGAGTTGCCCGCCGTGACCGATCCATCCTCGGCAAATACCGGTTTCAAGCCTTGCAGGCTGGCCAGCGTGGTGTCCGGACGATTGCAATCATCACGGTCAACCACCCCCTCGAGCACCTGCACTTCACCCGTGTGCTTGTCCTCGACCCTGTACTTCACAGCCATCGGCACGATTTCATCACTGAACAAACCCTCAGCCTGGGCCTGGGCCGTGCGTTGCTGGCTTTGCAGGGCATACAGGTCCTGCTCTTCACGGCTCACGTGATAACGGCGCGCGACGATCTCGGCGGTCTGGCCCATGGGAAAATACAGGCCCGGCACCTGCTCCTTGAGCAACGGGTTGATCAGGTGATCGGTGTTGACGCTTTTCATGGTCAGGCTGATGGACTCGACGCCACCGGCAACAATGATATCGCTGCAACCCGAAGCGATCTGGTTGGCCGCAATGGCAATCGCCTGCAAACCCGACGAACAGAACCGGTTGAGGGTCATGCCTGCCGTCCCGGTGCCCAACTGCGAGAGCACCGCCACGTTGCGGCCAATGTTGTAGCCCTGGGCGCCTTCGTTGGAGCCGGCGCCGACAATGCAATCCTCCACACTCGCCGGATCGATGCCATTGCGTGCGAGCAGCGCGTTGACGCAATGGGCCGCCATGTCATCGGGACGGGTCTGGTTGAACTTGCCGCGAAAGGATTTGGCCAGGCCGGTTCGCACGCTGTCGACGATCACTACTTCACGCATGGGCTACCTCGATCTTGTCATTATTGGGAGAGCCATCGAGGATAGATCCAGGCCCTCCCAACCGCGACGATCATTCACCCCGTAGATAGGCCTACTTCTTCTTGCCTTTCTTGTCGTGCTTGTCGGATTTGGCGAACGCTTCTTCCAGCGCCCGGTTGATCGTGCGCAGCACCTTGACCCGCGCCCAGCGCTTGTCATTGGCCTCCACCAGGGTCCAGGGCGAAACTTCGGTGCTGGTGCGGTCGACCATATCGCCCACGGCGGCGCGGTAGTCGTCCCACTTGTCGCGGTTGCGCCAATCGTCTTCGGTGATCTTGAAACGTTTGAAAGGGATGTCTTCACGGGCCTGGAAGCGCTCCAACTGCGTCTCCTTGTCGATGGCCAGCCAGAACTTGACCACAATCACGCCCGCGTCGCGCAGTTGCTCTTCGAAGTCGTTGATCTCGCCATAGGCACGCATCCAGTCGGCCGGCGAGCAGAAACCCTCGACGCGCTCCACCAGTACGCGGCCATACCAGGAACGGTCGAACACGGTGAACATGCCGCGTGCCGGAATTTTCTGCCAGAACCGCCACAGGTAAGGCTGGGCGCGCTCGTCCTCACTGGGCGCGGCAATCGGCACGATATGGTATTGGCGTGGGTCGAGCGCCGCCGCCACACGACGGATCGCCCCGCCCTTGCCCGCCGCATCATTGCCTTCAAACACAGTGACCAACGCGTGCTTGCGCATGCGCTTGTCGCGCATCAGGCCGGAGAAGCGCGCCTGCTCGGTAATCAGCTGTTCTTCGTAATCCTCTTTTTCCAGACGCTGGGTCAGATCGAGGGCGTCCAGCACGCTCTTCTTGTCCACCGAAGCGATCAAGGGCGCCGGGTTCATGCCGCTGGATTTACCCTTGGCCAGCTTCAAGGCGTTTTGCAACCCCTCGAGCAGCAGTTTGCCCACCGTGAGGCTGCGGTAATGGGCATCGACCCCTTCGATCACATGCCACGGCGCGTAGTCGCGACTGGTTCGGCGCAGGATACGTTCACCGAAATGCACGAACTTGTCGTAGGTCTTGGATTGCTGCCAGTCCAGCGGGCTGATGCGCCAGCTGTGCAATGGGTCATCCGCCAGTGCCTTGAGGCGAGCCTTCATCTGCTTCTTGGACAGGTGAAACCAGAACTTGAAGATCAGTGCCCCTTCATCACAGAGCATCTTTTCCAGGCGCTCGGCACCGGCAATGGCCTGATCGAGACGGGCGTCCTTGATCTCGCCGTGCACCCGGCCTTGCAGCATCTGGCTGTACCAATTGCCGAAGAACACCCCCATGCGCCCCTTGGCTGGCAACTGGCGCCAGTAGCGCCAGGCCGGAGGCCGGGCCAATTCTTCATCGGTCTGCTGGTCGAAGGTGCGCACCTCGATCAGGCGCGGGTCCATCCACTCATTGAGCAGCTTGACCGTCTCGCCCTTGCCGGCGCCTTCGATGCCGTTGATCAGGATGATCACCGGAAAGCGCTTCTGCTGCTGCAGCTCATACTGCACTTCCAACAGCGCTTCGCGCAGCGCCGGCACTTCGGCGTCGTAAGTGTCTTTGTCGATGGCGTGACCGATTTCGGCGGATTCGAACATGGGGCAGCTCCGTTTCAAGATGGCTCAAGACTAGCGGATTGGGCTGCAGTGCGCGGGAGGAAATTCGATGTGCACTTGCCTTGGGTCAATTCAACGCCCCGTGATCGGCTAGAATGGCCGCCTTGCCTTCGCCTGCTGTTTTTTTATGAGCTGCCCATGACTCCCATCACCCACGCCCAGCTCGACTGGGATGACCAAGGCCGCCCGCACTCGCGGGTGTTCGACGATGTGTACTTCTCCGATCAGTCGGGCCTTGAAGAAACCCGTTATGTGTTCCTTGAACAAAACCGTTTGCAGGAGCGCTTTGCCGCCTTGCCGGTAGGCGAGCATCTGGTGATTGGTGAAACCGGGTTTGGCACCGGCTTGAATTTCCTGTGCGCCTGGCAACTGTTCGAGCAGCACGCGGTAGCCGGTGCACGGCTGCATTTCGTCAGCGTGGAAAAATACCCCCTCAGCCACGCCGACCTGCGACGTGCCCTCGCCCTCTGGCCCGAACTGCAACCGTTCGCCGAACAACTGCTGGCGCAGTACATCGCCATCCACCCGGGTTTTCAGCGCCTGGTGCTGGATAATGGCCGCGTGACCCTGACGCTGTTGATCGGTGATGTACTGGAACAATTGCCGCAACTGGACGCGCAGATCGATGCGTGGTTCCTCGACGGTTTCGCCCCGGCGAAAAACCCAGAGATGTGGACCGCCGAGTTGTTTGCCGAACTGGCACGCCTGGCCGCGCCGGGCTCGACCATCAGCACCTTCACCAGCACCGGCTGGGTGCGCCGTCTGATCAATGCCGCCGGGTTCAAGATGAAGCGCACGCCGGGTATCGGCCACAAGTGGGAGATCCTGCGCGGGGAATTTCTCGGTTGGCCGAGCGAAGCCCCACCACCACCGGCAACCAAGCCCTGGTTCGCGCGACCGGCGCGTTCTCAAGGCGAACGTAAAGCCCTGGTGATCGGTGGCGGCCTGGCCGGTTGCGCCACCGCCGCCAGCCTGGCTGCACGCGGTTGGCAGGTGCACCTGCTGGAGCGCCATGAGGCACTCGCCCAGGAGGCTTCCGGCAATCCGCAAGGCGTGCTTTACCTCAAGCTTTCAGCCCACGGCACTGCCTTGTCCCAGATGATCGTC
The DNA here is from genome assembly GCF_009935975.1 of Pseudomonas sp. Q1. Taxonomy (NCBI): domain Bacteria; kingdom Pseudomonadati; phylum Pseudomonadota; class Gammaproteobacteria; order Pseudomonadales; family Pseudomonadaceae; genus Pseudomonas; species Pseudomonas sp. Q1. The sequence continues at coordinate 122,231 of NZ_QODI01000018.1, forward strand.
GCCGGGTTCGGGTACACCCGTCGTTTGCTGGAACATCTGCAGCGCGGGGTGGATTGGGATGACTGCGGTGTGTTGCAACTGGCCTTCGATGCCAAGGAAGGTCAGCGCCAGGCGCAACTGGCCAATGCGTTTGCCCCGCAGTTGCTGCACCCGCTGAACCGGGAACAGGCGCAAGCCAAGGCGGGAGTGGCACTGGCACACGGCGGGCTGTTTTACCCCGAAGGCGGTTGGGTACACCCGCCCGCCCTGTGTGACTGGCAAGCGCGTCAGCCTGGCATCAGCGTACAGCCCCTTCACGAGGCGCTCGAACTGCGCAAGGTCGATGGTCAATGGCAGGCCTGGGGCGGTGAACAGCTGCTGGCCAGTGCACCGGTGGTGGTATTGGCCGGTGCGGCCGAAGTCCAACGCTTCGCCGACCTGCCGCTCAAGCGCATCCGCGGGCAAATCACCCGTTTGCCGCAAACTGTCGAGAGCGCCGCACTCAAGACGGTGGTGTGCGCCGAAGGCTATGTGGCCCCGCCGCGCCTGGGCGAACACACCTTGGGCGCCAGCTTCGACTTCAAGAACGATGACCTCACGCCCACGGCCGCCGATCACGCCGGCAACCTGGCGCTGCTCCAGGACATCAGCGCAGACCTCGCCCAACGCCTGCGTGCCGAAGCTCTCGACCCTGCCCATCTGCAGGGTCGCGCAGCCTTTCGCTGCACCAGCCCGGACTACCTGCCCATCGTCGGCCCGCTGGTTGATCGCGCGGCGTTTGACCGGGCCTACGGCATATTGCGTAAAGACGCCCGCCAGGTTCCGGATGCGCCCTGCCCCTGGCTCGACGGCTTGTACGTCAACAGCGGCCACGGCTCTCGCGGCCTGATCACCGCGCCACTGTCGGCCGAACTGCTGGCGGCCTGGATCAATGACGAGCCACTGCCGGTTGCCGCCAGTATCGCCGAAGCCTGCCATCCGAACCGCTTTGCCGTGCGCGCGTTGATTCGCGCAAAAGCAGGCTGAGCGCCTCTCAGGGCAAGGGGCAGATTCCCAGGTCATCGATGCGCAAGGCATCCTCGCTCAGGCGCCGGATCTCGGCCGCCTGGGCTTTTTCCTGCTCGTGCAGGATCACGTTCATCTGGTCGCGATAATCGATGTCACTCAGCGTCAGGCTCAAGTCGAACACCTCGTTCACACGCCGGTTGTACGGCTGATTCAAACGCTCGAAACGGCTGCCGAAGACGCGCTTCAGATGGTCTGTCCAGAACGGCAGCTCGACCAGATAATTCAACAGGCGCGACGACATTTCAGCCGTCTTGACTTGCTGCTCGGCGCTGTCCAGCGCACTGGGCGTCACCCCACCCAGGCGCGCAAAGCGCATATGCAGGGGTTGCCCCGGCAGGTGGAAGCGGTCGACCAGCCCAGTGCGGTAAGCGAGGCTGACTTCCAGCGGATCTACCGCAGGGTTGCTGTCACTGTGGCGGCGCGCGATACCTTCCAATTGGTCCAGTCGAAACAATCCCCTGGCCAGTTTCAGCAACGGTTTGGCCGTCAGTACCCGGCCCTCGATCAAGCGCGTGGCGTCGCTGATCTCCGTGAGCACTTCCAGTGTGCTGAAATTGTTGGCCGCCGCATCATCGCAACGCAGCGGTGTGGCGGCGCGCTGAAATACCTCCTCACGCAAATCCTCGTCGTCGGCGGCGGCCATCAGCACGCGCCACACTCGCCGATCAAGGTCTTCATGTACAAAGTGCGCATCCGCTGTGCCGCCCAGTTCGGCAAGCAAGTTGAACAGGCCGTCGGAGCCCGGCTCATCCGCGAGGCCTTGCCACACCCGGTTCTTTTCAGCGTAATGGCTCACCCCGTCATCGCCTAACCACAGCTCCCGGGCGCGCTGTTCGCTCAAGCGCACAAGGTCATCCTCAAGGAAACCCATGCCGGTGCCGTGGTTGAGCCGATAATTCTTCAGCGCCAGTCGGCTGGAGAATGACAGCGGGTTGAGCCGCAGGTTGAATGCTTCGGTAAACCGTCGGGGCATGGTGAACAACCAGTCCGGCAATACCTTGATTTCGTTCTGGCGCAAGTCGACATGCTCCAGCCACGGCAACCGCCGGCAACCCTCGGGAAAGTCGGTGAGCTTGCAATTGCGCAGCAGCAGTTCGCGAAGGTCGAGCATCTTCCCCACTTGCGGCACGTCAATCAGCGGGTTTTCGCTCAGGTTCAGCGAGTGCAGGTTGCGCAGGCCGGCCAGCTTGCGAAGGGTGTGTTCAGTCAACTGCAACTGATTGTTGGCCATGTTCAACCGCACCAACTGCGGCATTTGCCCGAGTACTTCGGGCAGCCGCGTGATGTGATTCTGTGTCAGGTCGAGGGTGTGCACCGCCTTGAAGTGTTTGAGAAAATACGCAACGTCATCGCCCAGGCGCATATTTCTCAACGACAAACGCTGAACATGCTCGAATTGAATGGACGACGGCAACGTCGGCAAGCCTCCCAACAGCATGCCGTCGAGTTCAAGGGTCGGCACACGCAAGCCGTGCTCGTCGCGCGCCAGGCTCATCCGCCGCCAGCACCGCTCGATCAGGTTCATGGCCTGGAGCCGGCTCAGGCGCTGATCCCAGGGCGCAATCGCTTCGCTGTTACTCGGTGCCCGCTGATTGCTCCAGGTTTTCAGCGCTCCGTGCAGTGAAGCGAAGTCACCTTCAAGCGCATCCACCCTCATGGCCCGGGACACGTGGTCGTGGCCGGCGCCCTCGATCAATCGTGAAATTTCCACGTCGCTCAAAAGCGGATACAACTTTTTAAGCTTACGCACCAGCGCCGGCGGATGCGCGGCGGGCGTCCTCAGTTGCGCTTGAATACAGGACGTCGGCGCGGCTTCAGGCATGCCCCGCTCTGGCCACAGGTAGCCCTTCACGCGATGTCGTTCGCCCTGGGACTTGAAACGCAGTTGGCTGCGCAGTTGACTGCCGGTGCGCGCGCCGGCCAGGCGCAAGGCCGTGCGCTGGGGATCCAACAGGCAATCGACGATTGCCTGATACAAACCGTCCGGGCCGGTGATGTGCGCGCCGAGATTATGGCCTTGCTCGTCAAACACCTGAAAACCCTCGGCGGACTCGACGATCGTACGGCGCACTGCCGCGCCGGCAGGCCCGACCTGCTCAAGGAGGCGTCCGGTCAAATGCCCTTCGCGCACCTGGAACGAAAAATCCCGCGGCCAACCCGGCAAACGCTCAAGCGTGCCCAGCGCGATACGTCGCGTCCCCGCGTTGGCCAATTGCGGCCAAACCAGGCCCATCAGTGCCTGGTCCTCGTGCAATTTATTCAGAGCCTGTCGGGCTTTGCGCGCCAGGCGCAACGGAACGCGGCCGCTCTCATGCAAGACCCGGCGATCAGTCGTGCGGGCCTGGGAGGCCAGCTCCCTGGCCACTCGACGTGGCAACTGGGGATATAGCGCGATCAAAGGCTCCAGTTCCCCCTGAGCAACGCCTTCGTAATCCTGATAAAGACGACGGTGCAACTGCGCATGCTGCGTGTTGACGGTCGCCAGCAGCCGCTTTCGAAGCACCTCGGACGCCTGTTCCCGCGCAACGGTTTGCCCAAGCAGCTGTGTACGTTCTTCACTGCTGAGCGCTTGCAGCAGCACGTCCATCACCTGACCCTCCTTGAGCTGTTGCTCGGTGACAGGAACAGGCAGGCCCTCATCGTCGAAGGGTTCCCGGAACGCCAGGCTTTCGAGCACATTGCCCGGCTCGTCGCGCACCTCAAAAAAGCGCCGCTTGGGCCACCCCGGCATCAACGGCAAGGCGAGCATTTGCACACGGGCGGTGGCAGCATCGGCGCGCGCGCCCTGCTCAAGCGTATAGGTCAGCGCGCCGATTTCATGATGCAGGCGCCAGCGCGCCACGGCGTTCTGAACACGCTCCGGCAAGGGTTCGTGCTCCAGGGCCAGGTGTTGCATGTCGGCCAGTGCCAGTTCGGTGATGGCCGCGAGGCTGTTCAACGGGTCCTCGGGCACTGCGCTCAACGCGGGATCGATCCGCCTCAGGTTATAGGAGGGCGAATGCCAGTCCTGCGGACGCTCGAACGCGTGCTGCCAGCCACCCTGCCGGTTATGCTCCAGGGGCGGGCGCCAGGCCTCAGGTCGTCGCGGGTGCAGGGCGCGCCACTTGCCCATGACCGGATCAAAGCTGATCGCGTACAGCGCGCCATCGATGCTCGCATAGGCACTGCCGTTGGCCTGGTAGATGCCTCTGGAGTCGACGTCCCATCCGCGCTGGAACATTTCCGGCGGCTGACTGTACGGCGCCAGCCGCGGGCGCCACAGCCTCGAGCTCTGATCCTGCAAGGCGATGGGCTCGACTTTCTCAAAGAACCGCGAAGACCGGGTGAGCTGGCGTTTGAGGCTGCCAACGACTTTCCCGCCTGCGGCGAACAGCATCATGCCCACAATGTTTTCCGCTACGTTGAACAGGTGGTGGAGCGCCTCGTCCTTCTCGCCGTGAGCCCAGTCCTCGACGCCTTCAAACACCTCGCCGAGCAGTTGGCCGACAGCCACGCCCATCATCAGTTGGCCCAGTACCGGGACGACAAAACCGGCTACGTTGAGCGCGTTCAGCCCGATATCCAGATAGGTTTGCAGACGTTGCTGCCAGGCCTCTTCATCCACTTCGGCCTTGGGCACCGCCAATACCAGGGCATCGAGCTGGATCTTGCCGATACAGGCCTGAACCAGGAAATCCGACAACCGTACCTGTATCGGGATCACTCGTAACGGGCCGACCTTGCGCGCCGTATCGTAGCGCTGGAAAAACTCCAGGCGCTCAGACTCATCCAGATAAGCCCCGAACGTCTTGCGGTAAGACTGCGCTTGCAACATCAGGCTCAGATAAAGCGTGAAGTCCTCCAGGTGCGCGTATTCGTACCATGGGCGCAGCGGTTCGTTGGGCATGTAGACCACAAAATGCCTGGTCGGCAATTGGCCGGGGGGCTCCCGGCTGAACAACATGACGCCCCACAGGCAGACGCCCTCGATATTCAGGCCTTGCCAGATCCACGGCTCATTGGCCGGAATCGAACTGTGCGATTCATCCGCCGGCTGGTCAGCCTTGATCAGGTTGAGCAACCCGTCGTAGGTCGGCTCGCCGAGGTAACCCTTGGCATAGGCGATATGCAGGTCCATTTGCAGGTCGAGGCTTTTGGATTCGCCAAGATCAAAGATTGTCCGATTGAAACCCTGCCCATCGGCGCCCGGCCCCCGCAGGTTGAATACGCTGCGCACGTGAGCCTGGTAGGCCGCCCCCAGATCCAGCTCACGGCAGTAGCCGACAAACTCGGTAACCGTCATGCCGGCGATGGCCTGCCCGGTAGCCGCGCTGCGCAGCAGCGCCGAAGCGAACAAGCCACCAGGTTCGGCCTGGCTCTCGGAAAAGTTTTTCATCGCCGCCTGCACCAGGCTGAGGGTCTCGACCGTCACGGTCTCTTGCAGGGCGCCTCCCAGGTCCGCGCCGACGCCCGACAAGCTGCGTTTTGACAGCTCCAGCGTGTCACGCTCCACTTCCACGCCCGCTACGCCCTTGCCCAGTAAAAAAGTGCGTAATCGCTCAATGCAAAACCTGTCCAGCGACTGCAGGCGCCCGAGCCGTTGCTGAGCACGCAGGCGCGTCTCCTGGCTGTCACGGTGGGTTTGTTCGATCGCTCGCAGAGTAGTGGACTTGGCCTCCAGCAGCCAATGCGGCAGCGTGGCCTGCAGCGCCCGGGCCTTGCCCAGGTCGCCGGTCATCTCCAGCAGGGCAGCTTCCATCTCGGCTTGGGTCACAGGCTTTGCGGCATTGAGCAACTCGCGTCTCGGCACCATCGACAACGTCTTCCTTTGCGTTGAATAACGATGGATACGATAAGCGCGAAATACAGGAAAACAGATTCGAATACCCCTGCATTGTCCTGTGCGATCAATGCAGATTTTCTATGCAAACTTGCGTTATTTGACGCCAATTCGCTGCACACCGCGCCCGACAAGGACCGGGCAAAAACCGATCGCGGCCATTTGCCTTATAACTTATCGGTCTAAAACTCCCACAAATGCCTCGGGTCAGTTTCAGAGTATGCGCCCTCACGGCGCTGTGAGTTTTTAGTCTCCCCAACGGAAAAACCGGTAAGGAATTTATGTGTGGATTAGCTGGCGAGCTACGTTTTGATCATCAACCTGCCGACCTGGCAGCAATAGAACGCATCACCCATCACTTGGCCCCGCGCGGGCCGGATGCCTGGGGCTTCCACGCCCAGGGCCCGATTGCGCTTGGCCACCGTCGCCTGAAAATCATGGACCTGTCGGACGGCTCGGCCCAACCGATGGTCGACGCCCATCTGGGCCTGTCCCTGGCCTTCAACGGCGCCATCTACAACTTCCCGGAACTCAGGGCAGAACTGGAAGCCCTGGGCTACGCCTTCTACTCCGGCGGCGACACCGAGGTGCTGCTCAAGGGCTATCACGCCTGGGGCGAAGCGCTGCTGCCCAAGCTCAATGGCATGTTTGCATTTGCCATTTGGGAGCGGGATGCCCAGCGCCTGTTTATTGCGCGTGACCGTCTCGGCGTGAAGCCGTTGTACCTGTCACGCACCGGTCAGCGCTTGCGCTTTGCTTCGGCGTTGCCGGCACTGCTCAAGGGCGGTGACATCAACCCGATCCTTGACCCGGTGGCACTCAACCATTACCTGAATTTCCACGCCGTGGTGCCGGCGCCGCGTACCTTGCTGGCCGGCATTGAAAAGCTGCCACCGGCCAGCTGGATGCGCATCGACGCCAACGGCAAGATCGAGCAGAAAACCTGGTGGACCCTGCCCTACGGCCCGCATGAGGATGAACGCAACCTCACCCTCGAAGACTGGACCGACCGCGTCCTCGACAGCACCCGCGAAGCCGTGGCGATCCGCCAACGTGCCGCCGTGGATGTCGGTGTGCTGCTCTCCGGCGGCGTCGACTCGAGCATGCTCGTCGGCCTGCTGCGTGAAGTCGGCGTAGAGGGCCTGTCGACCTTCTCCATCGGTTTTGAAGATGCCGGCGGCGAGCGTGGCGACGAGTTCCAGTACTCGGACCTGATCGCCCGGCACTACAACACCCGCCACCACCAGTTGCGCATCGCCGAAAGCGAGATTATCGAGCAACTGCCCGCGGCCTTCCGCGCCATGAGCGAGCCGATGGTCAGCCACGACTGCATCGCCTTCTACCTGCTGTCGCGGGAAGTGGCCAAGCATTGCAAAGTGGTGCAGAGCGGCCAGGGCGCCGATGAGTTGTTCGCCGGTTACCACTGGTATCCGCAGGTGGACGGCGCCAGCGATCCCTACAGCGCCTACCGCGAGGCGTTCTTCGACCGCAGCTACGACGACTACGCCGCCACCGTCGCCCCGAAATGGCTGACCGCCAACGACGCTGCGGGCGACTTCGTGCGCGAGCATTTCGCGATGCCGGGGGCGGATGCCGCAGTGGACAAGGCGCTGCGCCTGGACAGCACCGTGATGCTGGTGGACGACCCGGTCAAACGCGTCGACAACATGACCATGGCCTGGGGCCTGGAAGCGCGTACGCCGTTCCTGGACTACCGCCTGGTGGAACTGTCGGCTCGCGTGCCAGGCCAGTTCAAATTGCCCGATGGCGGCAAACAGGTGTTGAAAGAGGCGGCGCGCCGCGTCATCCCCAGCGAGGTCATCGACCGCAAGAAAGGTTACTTCCCGGTACCGGGTCTCAAGCATTTGCAGGGCGACACCCTCAATTGGGTGCGCGACCTGCTGCTGGACCCCAGCCAGGACCGTGGCCTGTTCAACCCGGCCACACTCGACCGCCTGCTCACCGACCCGCAAGGTCAACTGACCCCGCTGCGCGGTTCAAAACTGTGGCAACTGGCGGCGCTGAACCTGTGGCTCAGCGAACAAGGAATCTGATCGATGAAACCCCATGCAGCGGCTTACAGCCAACGTTTGCTCAAGGGCCAGGCGCCGTCCTACGAGCGCCTGCAAGCCCGACTGGCCGAGGATGGCAACCCGCACCACGCTGAACCGATTGCCGTGCATTGCGGCTGGGGCCGGTTACTGATCGGCCATACGTTTCCCGACCCCGCCAGCCTGGCCGAAGAACTGCTCAAGGAGCAGCCTGGGGAGCGCGATATCGCGCTGTACGTGGCCGCGCCTCAGCAGATTCTCGGGCTCGACCCGCAACAATTGTTCCTCGACCCCTCTGACACCCTGCGCCTGTGGTTCACCGACTATCGCCCGGCCACCCGCGTATTTCGCGGCTTTCGCATACGCCGCGTACAGACCGATGCCGACTGGCAGGCGGTCAACCTGCTGTACCAGGGACGCGGCATGTTGCCCGTCGACGCGGCCCGTCTCACGCCCCGCCACCAAGGCGGCCCGGTGTATTGGCTGGCCGAAGACGAAGACAGCGGCGCGGTGATCGGCAGCGTGATGGGCCTCAATCATCAGAAAGCCTTTCACGACCCGGAACACGGCAGCAGCCTGTGGTGCCTGGCGGTCGACCCGCAGTGCACTCGCCCCGGCGTGGGTGAAGTACTGGTGCGTCACTTGGTCGAGCATTTCATGAGCCGTGGCCTGAGTTATCTCGACCTGTCGGTGCTGCACGATAACCGCCAGGCCAAGAACCTTTACACCAAGCTGGGTTTCAGGGCGCTGACCACGTTTGCGATCAAGCGCAAGAATGGCATCAACCAACCATTGTTTCTGGGGCCGGGTCCGCAGGCGCAATTCAACCCCTATGCACGGATCATCGTCGAAGAAGCCCATCGCCGGGGCATCGATGTACAGGTCGATGATGCCGAGGCCGGCTTGTTCACCCTCAGCCATGGCGGGCGCCGTGTGCGCTGTCGTGAATCCCTCAGCGACCTGACCAGCGCGATCAGCATGACCTTGTGCCAGGACAAAAGCCTGACCCACAAAGTGCTCAAGGCGGCGGGTTTGAACTTGCCGGCACAACAATTGGCAGGCAGTGCCGATGACAACCTGGAGTTTCTCGATGAGCACCAGCGCATCGTGGTCAAGCCGCTGGACGGCGAGCAAGGCCAGGGCGTGGCGGTGGACTTGCAGAGCATAGAGGACGTGCAAAAGGCCATCGAGGCGGCACGCCAGTTCGACAGCCGGGTGCTGCTGGAAAGCTTTCACCAGGGCCTGGACCTGCGCATTCTGGTGATCGGCTTTGAAGTGGTCGCCGCCGCGATCCGCCGCCCGGCCGAAGTCACCGGCGATGGTCACCACAGCATCCGCGCCTTGATCGAGGCCCAAAGCCGTCGCCGCCAAGCGGCCACCGATGGCGAAAGCAAGATCCCGCTCGATGGCGAAACCGAGCGCACACTGCATGCCGCCGGCTATGACTACGACAGCATCCTGCCACCTGGCCAGACCTTGGCGGTGCGCCGCACGGCCAACCTGCACACCGGTGGCTGCCTGGAAGATGTCACCGCGATCCTGCATCCCACCCTGGCGGATGCCGCGGTGCGAGCCGCCCGTGCCCTGGACATCCCAATGGTGGGCCTGGACCTGATGGTGCCCGCGGCAGACCAGCCCGAGTATGTGTTTATCGAAGCCAATGAGCGCGCCGGCCTGGCCAACCATGAGCCGCAACCCACTGCGCAAAAATTTGTGGACTTGCTGTTTCCCCACAGCTGAACGATCCGACCTTAGGAGTCTTTATGAGCCGAACCATCCCCGAACCGGATCTGAACTACCTGCAAAAAGTCCTCCTGGAAATGCTCGCCATTCCCAGCCCGACCGGATTTACCGACACCATCGTGCGCTACGTCGCCGAACGCCTGGAAGAACTGGGCATTCCGTTCGAAATGACCCGGCGCGGCACCATTCGCGCCACCTTGAAGGGCCAGAAAAACAGCCCGGACCGCGCCGTGTCCGCGCATCTGGACACCATCGGTGCGGCGGTACGGGCGATCAAGGACAATGGCCGCCTGAGCCTGGCGCCGGTGGGGTGCTGGTCGAGCCGGTTTGCCGAAGGCAGCCGGGTCAGCCTGTTTACCGACAACGGTGTGATTCGCGGCAGTGTGTTGCCGCTGATGGCTTCCGGACACGCCTTCAACACCGCAGTGGATGAAATGCCGGTGAGTTGGGACCATGTGGAACTGCGCCTGGACGCCTACTGCGCCACCCGCGCCGACTGCGATTCGCTGGGTATCAGCGTGGGCGACTATGTGGCCTTCGACCCGTTGCCCGAATTCACCGAGAGCGGGCATATCAGCGCCCGCCACCTGGACGATAAAGCCGGCGTCGCGGCCTTGCTCGCCGCCCTCAAGGCCATCGTCGACAGTGGCGAACCGTTGCTGATCGACTGTCACCCGCTGTTCACCATCACCGAAGAAACCGGCAGTGGCGCGGCGGCCGCCCTACCCTGGGATGTCAGTGAATTCGTGGGGATCGACATCGCGCCGGTCGCACCCGGCCAGCACTCCAGCGAGCACGCCGTAAGCGTGGCGATGCAGGACTCCGGTGGGCCGTATGACTATCACCTGTCTCGCCACCTGCTGCGCCTGGCCAATGACAACGAGCTGCCGGTACGCCGCGACTTGTTCCGTTACTACTTCAGCGATGCCCACTCGGCCGTCACCGCCGGCCACGACATCCGCACCGCCCTGCTGGCCTTCGGCTGCGACGCCACCCACGGCTACGAACGTACGCACATCGACAGCCTGGCCGCGCTCAGCCGCCTGTTGGGCGCCTATATTCTCAGCCCGCCGGTATTCGCCAGCGATGCACAACCGGCCCAGGGCTCTCTGGACAGGTTCAGCCATCAGCTGGAACACGAGACGCAGATGGAGAGCGACACTCGCGTGCCGTCGGTGGACAGCCTGGTCGGTCAGAAGTCCTGACGCTGCTGGTAACCAGGGCCCCGGCGCAGTAGGATCGCCGGGACCCTACCTCTGAGGCTTGTATGCTGATTCCCTACGATGCACTTGAAGTCGATACCCTGACCCGGCTCATCGAAGACTTCGTCACCCGCGACGGCACCGACAATGGCGACGACACGCCGCTGGAAACCCGCGTATTGCGCGTACGCCAAGCCCTGACCAAGGGCCAGGCGCTGATCGTATTCGACCCCGAGAGCGAGCAATGCCAGTTGATGCTCAAGCACGATGTGCCCAAGCATCTGTTCGACTGAGGACGTTTCAGGGGTTGGTGGCGGTGTGGGGTTGGGCTGCCTGGCGTTCGAGTATCTTCTGGTAGACCTCGGCACGGTGCACCTTGACGCCCACGGGCGCCGCGATACCGAATTTTACCTGGGTACCGTTCAGTTCGAGGATATGCAAAGCGATGTCATCGCCGATGGAGATGATTTCGCCTATGGCGCGGCTTAAGACCAGCATGGCGGTTGTCCTTTTGGAGTGACAGGACCTTGACCATGCGCGCTTGAATAGGGCCCAGCAATGGCTTGCGGTCAAATCAGGCACTACCTACATCAACAGGTAATTTGCCTGACAGACCGCACGCTAATCAGCCCTTAACGGCTTGCGCCTTGGCCCGCATCTTGTCGGCCATCAGCGTCATTTCGTCGTAGAGCAATTGCGGGTTCTTTTGCTTCAAGGCCCAGGCCATCCGCCCCTGCTCATGGGGCAGAATCATGAATTCACCTGCAGCCACGCGCTGGTAGATGTAATCGGCAATGTCTGCCGCCGAGATCGGCGAGCTTTCCAGCAACTTGCCCACCTGCGCCTTCATCGCCGGGGTCGGCCCCCGGAAAGAGTCGAGCAGGTTGGTCTGGAAAAACGACGGGCACACCACATGCACGCCCACTTCCTGCTGCTTGAGTTCCACCAGCAGACTTTCCGACAGCGCCACCACGCCGGCCTTGGCCACGTTGTAGTTGCTCATCGCCGGCCCCTGCATCAGCGCCGCCATCGAGGCGATGTTGATGATCCGGCCCTTGCTTTTCTCCAACAGCGGCAGGAACGCCTTGCATCCCTTGACCACGCCCATCAGATTGATTGCAATCTGCCAGTCCCAATCCTCCAGGGACAATTCGGCGAAGAAGCCGCCCGACGCGACCCCGGCATTATTGACGATGACATCAATGCCGCCGAGCTTCACCTCGCACGCTTGGGCAAGCGCCGTGAGCTGGCTGTAGTCACGCACATCACAGCGCTGGGTAAAGCCATCACCACCGGCCTCGCGCACCTGCTTGAGGGTTTCCTGCAAGCCCGGCTCGCTGACATCCGACAAGGCCAACTGCCAACCTTCACGGGCCCAGCGCAGAGCGATTTCACGACCCAGCCCGGACCCGGCGCCAGTGATCATCATGCGATTTTGCATAGAGAAGTTGCCTTGTGTTCTCGGTAGTAGTGCTCGGCAGTGTAGCGAAGGTTTTTCCCGTACCCACGCACCATCCAATTGATGAATGCCTCGGGCAAACCTTCGAGCGGGTACGAGGCTGGCTTATCGGGTAAGTTCAATCTTTTTCAACTAAGCCTGGCTATTTGCGAGCGCATTAAAAGAAATAAGAAAGTTTGCAAAATGCTTTAAAGAAACAGGGAATTTTCTTTAAAGGGGCACAGTCGGAGTTATCAAGGCGTCCGTGAACAACTGGCGGGCCTCTCGTTAAACAACCGGTCTTTACCCAAGGCCAATAAGGAAGAAAACATGAGCCTCATTCTGATCATTATCCTGATCCTGCTGTTGGTCGGCGGCTTGCCGGTGTTCCCTCACTCGCGTAATTGGGGCTATGGCCCATCGGGTATCCTGGGTGTCGTGCTGGTCGTTCTGCTGGTGTTGCTGTTGCTCGGTCGCATATAAGCGCCGCCCAAAAAAAAAGAGGCCTCATATAGAGGCCTCTTTTTTATTGCCGGTTAATTAGTCCGGCTTGCCATCCACCACACCTGCCGTGTTATCCAGCAGGCTCTTGGTTGCGGTTTGCAGGAACGATTCGAGCTTCTGCTTCAACGCCGCCTCATCCGGCGAGTCCGGAATGACTTTGCCGGTCGGGTTTTCGCCCAAGCCGTATTCCCACAGCTTCGGTGGCATGTCCTTAGGCAATACCAGCACTCGGTCGTCGGTGAGCAAGGCCACGGTCTGGTCGCTGCCCGATGGCTTGATCACGCCGAAGCCTTTGTCGCCTTCCGGCAGGTTCAGCAAGTCACGGCCCCAGCACTGGTGCAGGGTGTCACCGCCGAGGCGGCCCATGATGGTCGGCACGATGTCGATCTGGGTGCCCACGGTGTGGTCACGCACGCCGAACTTCTCCTGCATGCCCGGTGCAATCATCAGCATCGGCACGTTGAAGCGGCCCAGGTCCATCTCGGTGATCTGCTGTTCGTTACCAAAACCGTGGTCGCCCACGACTACGAACAGGGTTTCCTTGAAGTACGGCTCTTTACGGGCTTTTTCAAAGAACTGGCCCAAGGCCCAGTCAGAGTAACGCATGGCGGTCAAATGCTCGTTGAGGCTGCCACGGTCGGTGACTTTCTCTACCGGCAATGGCGTCGGCAACGCGTACGGCGTGTGGTTGGACAGGGTTTGCAGCAGTGCGTAGAACGGCTTGCCGCCTTCGCGGGCTTTCAACTCTTCCAGGCCACGGTTGAACATGTCCTGGTCGGACACGCCCCAGGTCGGGTCGGAGAACACCGGGTTGACGAAGTCGTTACGCCCGATGAAGTTGGTCATGCCCTGGTTGCTGAAGAAGCCCGACTGGTTGTCCCAGGCGAAATCGCCGTTGTAGACGTACACGTCGTCAAATTTGCGAGCGCTGAGCAACTGCGGCAGGCCCGACAGCTTGTGGCTGCCTTCCGGCGTCTGCATCAGGTATTCGAAGCCCGGCAGGTTCGGGAAGCAGGCCATGGTGGCGAACATACCCTGGTGGGTGTGGGTGCCGTTGGAGAAGAAGCGATCGAACAGCAAGCCTTCCTTGGACAGTTTGTCGAAGTACGGCGTGATATTGCCCGGACGACCCAAGGCGCCTACCGAGTGACCGGCAAAGCTCTCCATCAGGATCACCACGACGTTCTTGATCGGCAGGGTCTTCTCGGCCGGTGGCGTGAAGTCACGGCGCACGGCGGCGCTGGCGGTGTCTACCAGCTTCTCATGGGCCGGCAGCAGCAACATGTCGCGCACGGTCCGGGTCGCCAGCGGCTGGTCCAGGGTGGCCTTCCAGATGTTGGTACGCTCTTCGGAGAAACGCGCCTTGGCGGCGGCAATCAGCGACAGGGTGCCGTTCAAACCCAGCTGGTTGGCGAAGTTCGAGTCGGTGGTGTAGACATCCCCCCAACGCAGCGGCGGGCCCTGGCGCAGGGTGCCGCGAATGGCGACGGTAGCGATCAACAGGCAGACCACGAACACCGCAATACGGGTGTACCACGGCGCCACCTGGCGCGTGCCGATGCTGCCGCCGCTGAACGGGCCACGGGGGCGCGTTGCGCGGTCGGCACCTTTAAAGGCCATGCTCAGGATCAGCGTACCCACGGCCCAGGCCAGCAGGTAACGCACCACCGGGAAACCGTACCAGAGCATGCTCATCACGGTTTTCGGGTCTTCCTTCACGTATTGGAAGACCAGGCCGTTGAGGCGCTGGTGGAACTCGCGGTAGAAGTCCATTTCCATCAGGCCCAGGAACAGGGCAATGCTGGACGCGACGGTCAGCCACAAACGGAAGAAACCCCGCGCCGCCATGGCTCGCACGCTGAACAACGCCAGCAGCAGCGGCACCAGCGCATACATCACAAAGCGGATGTCGAAGCGCGTACCGTTGGCGAACGCTTCGAGGAAGGTCGAGGCCGGCGTATCGAGGATCATCTCACGGTTGTAGACCAGCAGCGCCAGGCGCAGCAGGGAGAACATCACCATCATGACCAGTGCGCAAAGCAGTGTGTACGCCAGATGGGATTTGACGGTCGGTTGCAGCAGGCGATTTGAAGCTCGCTGCTGATTCAGGGCGTCCGGGTTTGCCATGTCGTTTCAGGACCCATTGGAAGTTTAAGTTTCGAAGTAATGCAGTGGCGCGAATGGTGCCCGATCAACGGCGGCAAGGCTATTAATTACTGAACGCGCACCACTGCCCCACCGTGAATGGCACTCGAAATAGAGCCTTTGGATGGGAAATGAAGCCGGCGAATTGTCTTGGATGAGATGTGAAAATTTCGTGCACCGAATATTTCGACACACAAATTTCCCAACTACTGGGAAAGCAAAAGGGGGCTTGCTCCCGATGGCGGTGTAACAGTCAACGAATGTGTTAACTGAAACACCGCCATCGGGAGCAAGCC
>NZ_QODI01000019.1:0-126727 GCF_009935975.1 Pseudomonas sp. Q1
CCATATAACACCCAAGCAATTTGAGTCGAAAGGCCAGATTGCGGTGTGTGAAGACGCTATGAACCGAAAGTTCGACGCTCACAAGACACCGACTTCTATTACATACCCAATTTGCTGAAGCGAAGCCGACTGGCTGCGACTCAGTACCCGAATTTCTTGACGACCATAGAGCATTGGAACCACCTGATCCCATCCCGAACTCAGCAGTGAAACGATGCATCGCCGATGGTAGTGTGGGGTTTCCCCATGTGAGAGTAGGTCATCGTCAAGATTAAATTCCGAAACCCCATTTGCGAAAGCAGATGGGGTTTTGTTTTGGGCGATCGAAAATGCGTAGGGGCTCATCGAGATGCTCTTCAATGCTAAAGTCCACGCCTCGATTTTGCTTTTCCCAAGGAAGCCGTTATGCCGCAAGCGACGTCCCTCAGCGCTGGATTCATGGTGGTTCACGGCAACCGCCTGGATGAACTGCGCAGCCTGGTGGTCAGTTGGATGCGGCGCTACCCTCTGGCGCCTCTGGAAAACGAGATCGCCTTGGTACAAAGCAACGGCATCGCCCAGTGGCTCAAGCTAGCCCTGGCTGAAGATCCGGAAGATGACGACATGGGCGGCTGCGGAATCGCCGCCGCAATCGATGTGCAGCTCCCCGGCAGCTTTATGTGGCAGCTTTACCGAATGGTCCTGGGCCGTGACGAAATCCCGCCTAAATCCCTGCTCGATAAAGCTCCACTGACCTGGCGTCTCATGCGCCTACTCCCGGAACTCATCGACCAGCCGCATTTCGAGCCGCTACAGCGCTTCCTTACCCACGACACGGATTTGCGCAAGCGCTACCAACTCGCCGAGCGCCTGGCCGACCTGTTCGACCAATACCAGGTTTACCGCGCCGATTGGCTGGAAGACTGGGCAGCCGGCCGGCATCAACTGCGTAACGGACGAGGCGAATCCAAGCCGCTCAACCCCGCCAATTGCTGGCAAGCCGAATTGTGGCGAGCGTTGTTGCTGGATGTGGGGGAAGAAGGCATGGCCGAGAGTCGTGCAGGCGTCCACCAACGTTTCATCGAGCGCATCAATACACTGGAGACGGCCCCTGAAGGTCTACCGTCGCGGGTGATCGTGTTCGGCATTTCATCGCTGCCCGCCCAAGCGCTGGAAGCACTCGCCGGTCTGGCACGCTTCAGCCAGGTGCTGCTGTGCGTTCACAACCCATGCCGTCACCATTGGTCCGACATCGTCGCTGACAAAGACTTGCTGCGTAACGAATATAAACGCCAGGCCCGTAAAACCGGGATGCCGGTCACCCTCGACCCGCAAACCCTGCATCAGCACGCACACCCGCTACTCGCCGCCTGGGGCAAACAAGGGCGTGACTACATCAGCCTACTGGACAGCTACGACGACCCCAACAGCTACCGCGCCGCATTCCGTGACGGCCGCATCGATCTGTTCAGTGAAAGTGAACCCCGCACGTTGCTCAATCAATTGCAGGACGACATTCTCGAACTGCGCCCGCTCAATGAAACACGCGAGCTATGGCCGGCTGTTGATCTGGAGCGCGATACTTCAATCCGCTTCCATATCGCCCACAGCGCCCAACGCGAGGTGGAGATCCTCCACGACCAGTTGCTGCGACGCTTCAGTGCCGACCCCACGTTGCGCCCCCGAGACATCATCGTCATGGTCCCCGACGTTGACAGCTATGCGCCGCACATTCGCGCCGTATTCGGACAGCTTGAGCGAAATGACCCACGCTTTATCCCCTTCACCCTCACCGACCAGGGCCAACGCGGTCGCGATCCGCTATTGATCGCCGTCGAGCATCTGCTGAAACTTCCCGACAGCCGCTTCCCCGTCAGTGAAATTCTCGACTTGCTCGATGTCCCCGCCTTGCGCGAACGTTTCGCCATCAAGGAACGCGACCTGCCGACGCTGCACCGCTGGATCGAAGGCGCCGGCGTGCGCTGGGGGCTCAACGCCGAACAGCGTGCCGGCCTGGGGCTGCCGAATGAGTTGGAGCAAAACAGCTGGCGATTTGGCTTGCGCCGCATGCTTCTGGGCTATGCGGTCGGCACCGGTGGAGCCTACGAAGGCATCGAGCCCTATGATGAAATCGGTGGCCTCGACGCTGCCCTGATTGGCCCGCTGGTGGCCTTGCTTGACGCGCTGAGTGATGCACATCACGCACTCTCGCAACCTGCGGCTCCCCAAGAATGGGGTGAGCGCCTGCAACGTCTGATGCAACGCTTCTTCCTGGCCAGCAGCGAACACGATGACTACCTGTTGGGCCAACTCGAACAACTCAGGGAGACTTGGCTGGAGACCTGCGAGTCCGTCGGCCTATACGACGAGTTACCCCTCACTGTCGTCCGTGAAGCCTGGTTGGCCGGCCTTGACCAGGGGCGTCTGTCCCAGCGCTTCCTCGCCGGCGCTGTCAATTTCTGCACGCTGATGCCCATGCGGGCGATCCCGTTCAAGCTGGTCTGCCTGCTCGGCATGAACGACGGCGATTACCCACGTGCCCAACCGCCGCTGGACTTCGACCTGATGGGCAGCGACTACCGCCCCGGTGACCGCTCACGTCGCGAAGACGACCGTTACCTGCTGCTCGAAGCGCTGCTGTCGGCCCGCGACCAGCTCTATATCAGTTGGGTGGGCCGCAGCATCCGTGACAACAGCGATCGCCCGGCCTCGGTACTGATCGGCCAACTGCGTGACCATCTCGCCAGTGGCTGGCAGAACGCACAACCACACACACCGCTGATCGACGCGATGACCCAGGAACACCCGCTCCAACCCTTCAGCGCTCGTTACTTTCACGCGGGCGATCCGCTCTTCAGCTACGCCCGCGAATGGCAATTGCTGCACGAAACGCCTGACGCCATTGCGCAAGCATACGAATTGGCCGATCACCAACAAGAAGAACCCCTGAGCCTCGGCCAGTTGCAGGACTTCCTGCGTAACCCGGTCAAACATTTCTTCAGCCAGCGTCTGAAAGTCTTCTTTGAGGCCGCCGAAGTGCCCTTGGCCGATGAAGAACCCTTCGTCCTCGACGCACTGCAACGCTACAGCCTCAGCGACAGCCTGCTGAACGCCGCGCTGGTCAGACCCGATCACGTGGACCACGCGCTCAATGCCCAAGCCCTGCGTCTGCAAGGCAGTGGCCTGTTGCCCATGGTCGGTTTTGGCGAGTGCCTGCGCAACGAGTTGATCGAGCCCTTACCCGGCCTGTTGCAACGCTACCAGCAACTGCTGGCGCTCTGGCCCACCCCACACACAGGGGCAGAACCGGTCAGTTTTGAGCATCAGGGCATTCGGTTGGAAGGCTGGATCAGCGGTCTGCATCGGCGCAACGATGGTGGCCTGTTAAGTGTCACCACCATCCCCAACAGCATCGGTTCGATCAAGGCGCGCAAGTGGCATCGCCTGATTCGCCCGTGGGTCAATCATGTGGTGGCCTGTGCGTGCGGTCTGTCACTCAGTACCGCTCTGGTGGCGAGCGATGACACGTTGCTACTGGCCCCGCTGGAACCATCGGCGGCCCAGGAAATCCTCGGCAACCTGCTATTGGCCTGGCACACTGGCATGCGCAAACCGCTTCCGGTAGCCGTAAAAACCGCGTTCGCCTGGCTCGGCCAGACCGATCCCGCCAAGGCCCAGGCGGCTGCAAGCAAAGCCTACGAAGGCGATGGTTTGACCCACGACGGCGAACGCCGCGAAACCCCGGCGCTCACCCGACAATTTCCCGACTACGCAACGCTTATCGCCAGCGAAGAATTCGAAGGTTGGTGCGAAACCCTGTACCGCCCACTGATCAACGCCCCATGGCGATCGCTCACCAGTTCGCAGGCCAGCACATGAGCAGCAAACCCTTGGCCCTGGCCTTCCCGCTCAAAGGCAGCCAGCTGATTGAAGCCAGCGCCGGCACCGGCAAGACCTTTACCATTTCCGCCCTGTACCTGCGCCTGGTCCTCGGTCACGGTGACGCAGAGTCAGGCTTCGGCCGTGAACTGTTGCCGCCGCAAATCCTTGTCGTAACGTTCACCGACGCCGCGACCAAAGAACTGCGTGAACGCATCCGCATCCGCCTGGCCGAAGCCGCACGCTTCTTTCGCGATGAAATCCAGCCACCGGATACGCTGATCGCCGACCTGCGCGATCAATACCTCCCCGAGCAATGGCCCGCCTGTGCCAACCGCCTGGACATCGCCGCGCAATGGATGGATGAAGCCGCTGTCTCGACCATCCACAGCTGGTGCCAGCGCATGCTGCGTGAGCACGCTTTCGACAGCGGCAGCCTGTTCACCCAGACCCTGGAAACCGACCACAGCGACCTGCTCGGCGAAGTGCTGCGCGATTACTGGCGGTTGTTCTGCTACCCGATGCGCGACGACGCGCTCAACTGGGTGCGCAATCACTGGGGTGGCCCGGCCGCATTGATGCCACGGGTTCGCGCGCTGTTCGGCAGCGAGCGGCCGACGGACGAAACCCGCGAGCCGGCCGAGTTGATCAACGCCTGCCTGCAAGAACGCCGCGAAGCGCTGATCCAACTCAAGGCGCCCTGGCAACAATGGGCCGCCGAGCTGCGCGATATCTGCCTGCAAGCCGTGGCCGCCAAAGCTGTTGATGGCCGCAAGATGCAAGCCCGCTACTTCGAACCCTGGTTTGAGAAAATCAGTGTCTGGGCTGCCGACGAAACCCTTGAGCAACTCGACATCGGCACCGGTTTTACACGCCTGACGCCCGACGGAATGGCCGAAGCCTGGAAGGGCGAGCCACCGCGCCACCCGGGCATCGATGCCATGGCCGGGCTCAAGGCGGCTCTCGACGCGCTGCCCACCCCCGACGCCGCCGTGTTGCAACACGCCGCCGGCTGGGTAGGTAAACGCTTCGAGGATGAAAAGCGCCGCCGCGCCGAAATGGGCTTCGATGACATGCTGATCCGTCTGAACGCCGCCCTGCACGCCGAGGGGGGTGAGCGCTTGGCCAGTGTGATCCGCGAGCAGTTCCCGGTCGCCCTGATCGATGAGTTCCAGGACACCGACCCGGTGCAATACAGTATTTTCGACAGGATCTACCGCATCGAGGACAACCACCTCGACAGCGGCCTGTTCCTGATCGGCGACCCCAAGCAGGCGATCTACGCGTTCCGTGGCGCCGATATCTACACCTATCTGCGTGCCCGTCAGGCCACCACTGGCCGTCACCACACCCTGGGCACCAACTTCCGTTCCAGCCATGCAATGGTTGAGGCGGTGAATCATGTGTTCCAACGGGCGGAAACCGGGCGTGGCGCGTTCCTGTTCCGTAAGCCGAATGGCGACAACCCCGTGCCGTTCCACTCAGTGCTGTCCCAAGGCCGCAAGGAGCAATTGCAGGTCGATGGGCAAACACTGCCGGCCATGAACCTCTGGCACCTGCCCACCGATCAACCGATTTCCAACGCGGTGTATCGTCAACAACTGGCGGCCGCCTGTGCCACGCACATTGTTGGATTGCTCAATGGCGGGCAACAAGGCAGTGCAGGCTTCCTGCAACCGGACGGCAGCTTCAAAGGCGTGCTTCCGTCAGACATCGCCATTCTGGTACGCGACGGCAAGGAAGCCCAGGCCGTACGCGCCGAATTGGCCGCCCGTGGCGTGCGCAGCGTGTACCTGTCGGATAAAGACTCAGTCTTCGCCGCCCAGGAAGCCCATGACCTGCTCGCCTGGCTCAAGGCATGTGCCGAACCTGACGTCGAGCGCCCGCTGCGGGCGGCGCTGGCCTGCGTCACCTTGAACCTGTCGCTGCATGAACTTGAACGTCTGAACCAGGACGAACTGGCGTGGGAAACCCGCGTCATGCAGTTCCGCGGCTACCGCGCGATCTGGCGCACCCAGGGCGTGCTGCCGATGTTGCGACGCCTGCTCCATGATTTCAAACTGCCGCAAACCCTGATCGCCCGTAGCAATGGCGAGCGTGTGCTGACCAACCTGCTGCATCTCAGCGAATTGCTGCAACAGGCCGCCTCGGAGCTGGACGGTGAGCAGGCGTTGATCCGCCATCTGGCCGAACACCTGGCGCTATCCGGCCAGGCGGGTGAAGAACAGATCCTGCGCCTGGAAAGCGATGAGCAACTGGTCAAGGTCGTGACCATCCACAAATCCAAAGGCCTGGAATACGACTTGGTATTCCTGCCCTTTATCTGTTCGGCCAAGCCGGTGGATGGCAGCCGCCTACCGCTGCATTATCACGATGAAAAGGGTAAGGCCCAGGTCAGTCTGCGGCCGACCGCCGAATTGATCGCCCAGGCCGACGATGAGCGTCTGGCCGAAGACCTGCGCTTGCTCTACGTCGCCCTGACCCGTGCCAAACACGCTTGCTGGCTCGGTATCGCCGACCTCAAGCGCGGTAACAACAGCAGCTCGGTCTTGCACCTGTCCGCGCTGGGTTATCTGCTCGGCGCAGGCGCCTCCCTGGGTGAGTCCGCTGCGTTGGCGCGCTGGTTATTGGACTTACAGGCAGGCTGCGCCGCCATCCACTATGGTCACGTGCCCGAAGCGCAAGATAGCGTGTTCCACCCACCACGCAATGAAGCCACGTTGCTCGCGCCTCTGCTGCCGAAGCGCAAGGCTGCCGAAAACTGGTGGATCGCTTCCTACAGCGCTTTAAGAATCGGCGACAGCATGAGCGCCGCAAGCCTTGAAGCACCGGAAAGCCCGCAAGCCCAGAAACTGTTCGACGATGAACGCCTCGACCCCGACGCACCACGTGAAGTGGTAGCGTCTGGCGGTGACATTCATCGTTTCCCACGCGGCCCGAATCCTGGGACCTTCCTCCACGGCCTGTTGGAATGGGCGGGAGAGGAGGGCTTCAACGTAACCCCCGAAGCCATTGAAAAAGCCGTGGGTGCGCGCTGTAACCGACGCAACTGGGAGGGCTGGATCGTGACGCTCAGCGGCTGGCTGGGCCAGTTACTGCGCACGCCGTTTGCGCTGGATAACGCGCTGGTCACGCTCAACAGCCTGCAGCACTACCAGATCGAAATGGAATTCTGGTTCGCCAGCCACAAGGTCGACGTGCTCGCCCTCGATAAGTGGGTGTGCCAGTTCACCCACAACGGTGCCTCCCGCGTGGCGGCCGAAGCGGTGTTGCTCAATGGCATGTTCAAAGGTTTTATCGACCTGACTTTCGAGCACGCCGGGCGCTATTACGTGGCCGATTACAAATCCAATTGGCTTGGCCCCGACGACTCGTCCTACACCTTGGAAGCCATGGAACAGTCGATCCTGGAGCATCGGTACGACCTGCAATACGTACTTTACCTGCTGGCCCTGCACCGCCAGTTGAAGGCCCGACTACCGGATTACGACTATGACCGGCACGTCGGCGGTGCGCTGTATGTGTTCCTGCGTGGCACCCAGTCTGCAAGCAAAGGCGCGTATTTCACCCGACCGCCACGGGCGCTGATCGAAGGCCTGGACCTGTTGTTCCAGGGCAAGCCCATCCCGCCCAAGGTTGAGCCCGCCTGGGAACAAGGAGTTCTGCTATGAGCCTGTCGCCCCAGCCGCTTGAGGCATTGAAACCGCTCGAACGCGCCACCGACCTGGTGCAACTCCTCGATCGTTGGGTAGAGCGCGGCTGGTTGCGTGCCCTGGACAAAGCGTTTGTCGGTTTCCTGCACGAACTCGACCCACAGGCCGACCCTCTGGTACTGCTGGCGGCAGCGTTGACCAGCCATCAACTGGGCCACGGGCACGTATGCCTCGACCTGTTCGAAACCCTCAAGGCGCCGGACTTTGCCCTGTCATTACCGCCCGAAGGCGACGTGCAAACCGGCGCCATGCTGCTGCCGTCGCAATTGCTGGATGGCCTTGACGGCGCGCACTGGTGCCATGCACTGGCCGCCAGCCAGTTGGTGGCGTTGGCGGTGGATGGCAGTGAGGCTGCCCACAGTCGCCCGCTGGTCCTGTCCGGCACTCGCTTGTACCTGCGGCGCTACTGGACCTACGAGCGGCGCATCGACATGGCCTTGCGCCTGCGCCTGGCAACTCAGGAAAGCCACGCTGCCGATTTGCCGCAACGCCTGGATCGGTTGTTTGACCAACCCCCCCCGGATGGCGTGATCGACTGGCAAAAACTCGCCTGCGCCCTGGCCACTCGTGGGGCTTTCAGCATCGTCACCGGCGGCCCCGGCACCGGCAAGACCACCACCGTGGTGCGCTTGCTCGCGCTGTTGCAGGCCCCGGCCGTCGAGACCGGCAACCCACTGCGTATCCGCCTGGCAGCGCCGACCGGTAAAGCGGCTGCGCGCCTGACCGAATCCATCAGCCAACAGGTCCTGTCGCTGAATGTGCCGGACAACGTGCGGGAAAAAATCCCGACCCAGGTCACCACCGTTCACCGCCTGCTGGGCAGTCGTCCGGGCACGCGGCACTTTCGTCACCACCTTGGCAACCCGCTGCCCCTGGATGTGCTGGTGGTCGACGAAGCCTCGATGATCGACCTGGAAATGATGGCCAACCTGCTGGATGCCTTGGCACCGCATGCGCGATTGGTCTTGCTGGGAGACAAGGATCAGCTGGCTTCGGTGGAGGCGGGTGCGGTGCTCGGCGATTTGTGCCGTGATGCCGAAGCGGGCTGGTACAGCGCCGAAACCCGTGAATGGTTGCAAGCCGTCAGCGGCGAGGACCTGGGTAAAAGTGGCCTGCAGGAAGACGTCGACGGCAGCCATCCGTTGGCCCAGCAAGTGGTTATGCTGCGCTACTCGCGCAGGTTTGGTGAAGGCAGCGGCATCGGCCAGCTGGCACGTTGGGTCAACCAGCAGAATGCTGAGGAGGCGCGCAAATTGCTGGCTGCACGCACTCACGCTGACCTGTTTTGCCTGCGCCTCAAGGGCGAGCACGACCACGCCTTGGAGCGCCTGGTACTGGACGGGCAGGGCGATGAAGCCCAAGGCTATCGCTATTACCTCAACCTGTTGCGCAGTGCCCGCCCGGCCCTGGACACCCCCCGCGAAGCCCCCGCCTGGACTCTCTGGGCGCAACAACTGCTGCAAGCCTTCGACGCCTTTCAACTGCTCTGCGCCGTACGCAAAGGCCCCTGGGGCGTGGAGGGGCTGAACCTGCGCATCACCGCCGCGCTGCGCAAAGTGCGGCTGATCGAGGGTGACGACCAGTGGTATGAAGGCCGTCCGGTGCTGATGACCCGCAACGATTACGGCCTGGGCTTGATGAACGGCGATATCGGCATCGCCCTCAAACTGCCGGAAAGCGACGGCGGCCCGCAGGTGTTGCGCGTGGCCTTCCCACGTAACGATGGCCAGGGCGGTGTGCGCTTTGTGCTGCCCAGCCGTCTGAATGATGTGGAAACCGTGTACGCCATGACCGTGCATAAATCCCAGGGCTCGGAGTTCACCCATACCGCGTTGATCCTGCCGGATACGCTGAACCCGGTGCTGACCAAGGAGTTGATCTACACCGGCATCACCCGGGCCAAGCGTTGGTTCAGCCTGATCGAGCCGCGTGGTGGTGTGTTCGAGGAAGCGGTGCGACGGAAGGTCAAGCGCTTGAGCGGGCTGATGCTGGAGCTGGACGCAGGGACTGAATAAACTGACTGTCTGGTCATGAAATATTTCTGATTCAATCGTAGGGCTTTTCTGAAAAAATAGCGCACCCCGCGTAAGCCTTGCCTCGTAGGGTTTTCCGCCACTGTGCTATCGTTGCGGCATCACCTTGAAAATACCTGAGAGAATCGCTGCATGAACGTGGCTGTCCGGTCCACAGCGCGTAGTTCGAGCTGGAGACGCCTGTTGCTGGTAGCGGTACTGTGCCTGCTCGTGCCGTCGGTCTTTGCACAGTCGCCCAGCCCCGCAGATCACCGCGCCCAGGCAGTCACTCAAGTGGTACTCGGCATCCTCAGTTACGCACGCTGGCCGACGGAGCCCGCGCAACTGCGCCTGTGCATCGTCGGCCCCACCCAATACACCGATGACCTGATCAAAGGCACCACCCAGGCCACCGGTCGTCCGGTGGTGGTGCGACGCCTGCTGGCCGATCACCCCGATATCGTCAGTGCCTGCGACGCCGTGTACATCGGCAAGCTCAGCGTCGATGAGCGCACTCGGTTGTTTACTTCATTGATCGGTCACCCGGTGCTCAGCATCAGTGAAGGCGGTGACCAATGCACCGTGGGCAGCCTGTTCTGCCTGCGTGTGGGCGATGAGCAGGTGTCGTTCGAGGTCAACCTGGACTCCGTCGCACGCAGCGGCGTGCGCATTCATCCAAGCGTATTGCAACTATCCCGGCGCCGGGCGCCAGTGCCATGACCGCTATCAAAGTGCGACCGACCCTGCGTTCGGTCATCGGCCGTGGGCACCTGATCCTGGCGTTGGTGGCAGTGACGCTGGCCAGCGTATCCCTGACTCTGCTCGGGGTGTTGGCGCTGCGGGTGTACGCCGATCACAACCTGCACCTGATCGCTCGTTCCATCAATTACACCGTGGAAGCCGCGGTGGTGTTCAACGACAGCGCCGCCGCCACCGAGGCCCTCAGCCTGATCGCCTCCACCGAAGAAGTGGCCCAGGCCGAAGTCTACGATGCCAACGGGCAGTTGTTGGCGCAGTGGATCCGCCCGGAAACCGGAATGTTGTCGCAGGTCGAACTGGTATTGGCGCGCACCTTGCTCGAGCAGCCCATCAGCCAGCCGATCCTGCACCAGGGGCGAATCGTCGGCAGCATTCACGTGGTCGGCCACGGCGGCAGCCTCCTGCGCTTTTTACTCAGCGGCCTGGCCGGCATTTTGATTTGCACTGCCCTCAGCGCCTGGGTGGCTCTGTACCTGGCGCGGCGCCTGTTACGGGGCATCACCCAACCGTTGCAAAGCCTTGCCGCCGTGGCTCACGCTGCCCGCAGCGAGCGCGATTTCGACCGCCGTGTGCCACCGGCGCAAATCGCCGAACTCGACAGCCTGGGCAGCGACTTCAACGCCCTGCTTGGCGAGATGGAAGCCTGGCAGAGCCACTTGCAAAGCGAAAACGAAACCCTCGCCCACCAGGCCAGCCATGACAGCCTCACCGGCCTGCCCAACCGCGCGTTTTTCGAAGGCCGCCTGATCCGTGCCCTGCGCAGCGCTGCCAAGGTTAATGAACAGGTTGCGGTGTTGTTTCTCGACAGCGACCGCTTCAAAGACATCAACGACAACTTCGGCCATGCGGCCGGCGACGCCGTGCTCGTGGCCGTCGCCGAGCGCGTGCGCGCGCAATTACGTGAGGATGACCTGGTAGCGCGTCTGGGCGGCGATGAGTTCGCGATCCTGCTGGCGCCCTTGCACAAGGCCGAAGATGCCCGGCGCATTGCCGACAAGATCATTGCCAGCATGGACGTGCCGATCCCGCTGCCCGGCGATACCCAGGTAGTGACCTCCCTCAGTATCGGCATTGCCATTTATCCCGAGCATGGCGCCACCCCGGGCACCTTGCTCAATGCCGCCGATGCGGCGATGTACCAGGCCAAACGCATGTCTTCGGGCGGCCAGCAAACGGCGGAGCCGGAGCGCCCCGTCGTCAACATTCAACACAGGAGTTGATCCCTTGTTCTCGACCGCACGTTTTATGTTTATCACCTTGCTGGTGGCACTGCTTGCCCTCGGCGGCTGCCAGACAGCCCCACCCAAGGGCCTGACCCCGGCACAAGTGGCCGTGCTCAAACAACAAGGCTTTGAGCTGGCTGACGACGGCTGGACATTTGGCCTGTCGGGCAAAGTGCTGTTCGGTAGCGATATTGAAAGCCTGAATAAAGCCAGTACCGATATCGTCGAACGCATCGGCAAAGCCCTGGTGGGCGCGGGCATCAACCGCGTGCGCGTAGACGGCCACACCGATGCCTCGGGCAAGGAAGCCTACAACCAGCAACTGTCCCTGCGCCGCGCCAAAAGCGTGGGCAACGTGTTGACGAGCGTGGGCATGAAGGAAGAAAACATCCAGCTACGCGGCCTGGGCAGCAGCGAGCCGGTGGCGCCGAATACCACGGCAGCCGGGCGCACCGAGAATCGACGGGTATCGATCGTAGTGATCGCCGACTGAGCCTCTTCGATCTGAAATGCAATCAAAGTGTGGGAGGGGGCTTGCTCCCGATAGCAGTGGATCAGCCAACTCATCGGCAACTGACCCACCGCAATCGGGAGCAAGCCCCCTCCCACATTTGAATGGCGAGCCTTTAGTCCGCGAACCTGATCTCCCGCGTCTTGCCCATCAACAACCCCTGATTCTGCTCCGTCACCTCGCGGATGTAGTCCCATAACAGGGTGATCCGCTTCAACTTGCGCAAATCCTCGCGGCAATACATCCAGAACTGGCGGGTGATGGAAATCTGCTCGCCGAGTACCGGCAATAGTCGCGGATCCTGCGCTGCCAGAAAACACGGCAAGATCGCCATCGACCGCCCCTGCTGCGCCGCCACGTACTGCGCAATCACGCTGGTACTGCGCAAGCTGGCGCTGGCGCCAGGCACCACATTCGCCAGGTACAGCAACTCCGAGCTGAACGCCAAGTCGTCCACATAACTGATAAACGGATGCTCAGCCAGGTCCGCCGGGCGTTGGATCGGCGGGTGTTGATCGAGGTATTCCTGGGTCGCGTACAGCTGCAATTTGTAGTCGCACAGTTTGCAGCACACATACGGCCCGTGCTCCGGGCGCTCCAAAGCGATGACGATGTCGGCCTCGCGCTTGGACAGGCTGATGAAGTGGGGCAGCGGCAGGATGTCCACCGAGATGGCCGGGTAGGTATCGACGAAGTGGCTCAACTGCGGGGTGACGAAAAAACTGCCGAAGCCTTCGGTGCAGCCCATGCGCACGTGGCCGGACAGCGCCACGCCGGAGCCGGAAACCTGTTCGCAGGCCATGTGCAGGGTGCTTTCGATGGACTCCGCGTAGCCCAGCAAACGCTGGCCCTCGGGGGTGAGCACAAAACCGTTGGTCCGGGATTTTTCGAACAGCAGCGTGCCGAGCGACACTTCCAGCGAACTGATGCGCCGCGACACGGTGGTGTAGTCCACCGCCAGGCGCTTGGCGGCCACGCTGGCCTTGCGGGTGCGGGCGACTTCGAGGAAAAACTTCAGGTCATCCCAATTCAGGGCGCCTAGCGACGTGATGTTTTTTTGCATGTTGGTCCGGCTTTTATGTGCGTTCTTATTAGAGATTTGCACATCTATACTCCAAAAACAGTCCGAACGCCTCATTCTTCAAGGCGATTCAACGCCTTGGTTCTCTGCATAACTATAAGATTTGGAGACCCCATGAACGCTTCCGCCGATATTTCCGTGCAACAGGTCAAGTTGCTGATCAATGGTGAATGGGTCGAGTCCAAGACCACCCACTGGCAAGACATCGTCAACCCGGCCACCCAGCAAGTGCTGGCCAAAGTCCCGTTTGCCACCGCTGATGAAGTCAACGCCGCCATCGACGCCGCGCACCGTGCCTTCCAGACCTGGAAGCTGACGCCGATCGGTGCGCGCATGCGCATCATGCTCAAGCTGCAAGCCCTGATCCGCGAACATTCCAAGCGCATCGCCGTGGTGCTCAGCGCCGAGCAGGGCAAGACCATTGCCGATGCCGAGGGCGATATTTTCCGTGGCCTGGAGGTGGTTGAACACGCGTGCTCCATCGGCACCCTGCAGATGGGAGAATTCGCTGAAAACGTCGCCGGTGGCGTCGACACCTACACCCTGCGCCAGCCTATCGGCGTCTGTGCGGGGATT
This sequence comes from Pseudomonas sp. Q1, assembly GCF_009935975.1. NCBI lineage: Bacteria > Pseudomonadati > Pseudomonadota > Gammaproteobacteria > Pseudomonadales > Pseudomonadaceae > Pseudomonas > Pseudomonas sp. Q1. The sequence goes on from NZ_QODI01000019.1 coordinate 13,734, forward strand.
ACCCCCTTCAACTTCCCGGCGATGATCCCGTTGTGGATGTTCCCGATGGCGATCGCCTGCGGTAACACCTTCGTCCTCAAACCGTCCGAGCAGGACCCGCTGTCGACCCTGCTGCTGGTGGAGCTGGCGCTGGAAGCCGGTGTACCGGCCGGCGTGCTCAACGTGGTGCACGGCGGCAAGGATGTCGTGGATGCGCTGTGCACCCATAAAGACATCAAGGCCGTGTCCTTCGTCGGTTCGACCGCCGTGGGCACGCATGTGTACGACCTGGCGGGTAAACACGGCAAGCGCGTGCAGTCGATGATGGGTGCCAAGAACCACGCCGTGGTGCTGCCGGACGCTAACCGCGAACACACCCTCAATGCGCTGGTGGGTGCCGGTTTCGGCGCGGCGGGCCAGCGCTGCATGGCCACTTCGGTGGTGGTGCTGGTGGGGGCGTCCAAGCAATGGCTGCCGGATCTCAAGGCGCTGGCACAAAAGCTCAAGGTCAATGCCGGCAGCGAAGCGGGCACTGATGTAGGCCCGGTGATTTCCAAGCGGGCCAAGGCGCGCATCCTGGAGCTGATCGAAAGCGGCGTCAAAGAAGGCGCCAAGCTGGAGCTGGACGGCCGCGACATCCAGGTGCCGGGCTTCGAGCAAGGCAACTTTGTCGGCCCGACCTTGTTCTCGGGCGTGACGACCGATATGCGGATCTACACCGAGGAAATCTTCGGCCCGGTATTGGTGGTGATCGAAGTCGCGACCCTTGATGAAGCCATCGCACTGGTCAACGCCAACCCGTTCGGCAACGGTACCGGGCTGTTCACCCAGAGCGGCGCGGCGGCGCGCAAGTTCCAGAGCGAAATCGATGTGGGCCAGGTCGGCATCAACATCCCGATCCCGGTGCCGGTGCCGTTCTTCAGCTTCACCGGTTCCCGTGGCTCCAAACTCGGCGACCTGGGCCCGTACGGCAAGCAAGTGGTGCAGTTCTACACCCAGACCAAAACCGTGACGAGCCGCTGGTTCGACGACGATACGGTCAACGATGGCGTCAACACCACCATCAACCTGCGCTGATTCCGGGAGACGACCATGAAGATTGCATTTATCGGCCTGGGCAATATGGGCGCGCCCATGGCCCGCAACCTGATCAAGGCCGGCCACGCGCTGAGCCTGTTCGACCTCAACCAGAGCGTGCTCAAGGAACTGGCCGAGCTGGGCGGCACCGTCAGCGACTCGCCACGTCACGCCGCCCAAGGCGCGGAACTGGTGATTACCATGCTGCCGGCCGCTGCTCATGTGCGCAGCGTGTGGCTCAATGATGACGGCGTTTTGGCGGGTATCGGCCAAGGCGTGCCGGCGGTGGATTGCAGCACCATTGACCCACAAACCGCGCGCGATGTTGCCGCTGCGGCTGCCAGGCAAGGCGTGGTGATGGCCGACGCCCCGGTCTCCGGCGGCACCGGTGGCGCCAGTGCCGGCACCCTGACCTTTATGGTCGGCGCCACCCCGGAACTGTTCGCCACCCTGCAACCGGTGCTGGCGCAGATGGGCCGTAATATCGTGCATTGCGGCGACGTCGGCACCGGCCAGATCGCCAAGATCTGCAACAACCTGCTGCTGGGCATCAGCATGGTCGGCGTCAGCGAAGCCATGGCGCTGGGGGATGCGTTGGGCATCGACACTCAGGTGCTGGCGGGCATCATCAACAGCTCCACCGGGCGCTGCTGGAGTTCAGACACCTACAACCCCTGGCCGGGCGTGATCGAAACCGCACCGTCGTCCCGTGGTTACACCGGTGGGTTTGGTGCCGACCTGATGCTCAAGGATCTGGGCCTGGCCACCGAAGCCGCGCGCCAGGCCAAGCAACCTGTGATCCTGGGCGCCGTGGCCCAGCAGTTGTACCAATCGATGAGCCAGCGCGGGGAAGGGGGCAAGGACTTCTCGGCGATCATCAACAGCTATCGCAAGCCCGAGTAGGGCGTTTTCCGGGAGCCTGCCTTTGGCGGCTCCCGGTTTTTTGCGGCTCAAGCAAACACAAAATACTTACGCACCGTCTCGACCACTTCCCACGTCCCCTTCATCCCCGGCTCCACCACAAAGATATCCCCTGCGCGCAGGTGAATCGGTTCCATGCCGTCCGGGGTGATCACGCAGTAGCCTTCCTGAAAGTGGCAGTATTCCCACTTCACATATTCCACATACCACTTGCCCGGTGTGCAGATCCAGGTGCCCATGATCTTGCTGCCATCTTCGCTGGTGTAGGCGTTGAGGTTGACGGTGTGCGGGTCGCCTTCGAGCTTTTCCCATTTACACGCGTCCAGGACCGGCAGTGGGTGGGTGTCGCGCAGTACGGTGATGGGCTTGGACATGATGTCTCCGAGGCAAGGTAGGGAAAGCTCAACCCTACGGCCTTGGGCGCTGCACCAGTGGTCTGAACTCGACATCGGGATGCCCAGAAGCGCAGCCGTGTTTATTTGATATAACCCACCGTCAATCCGCGTTTTCCTCGCAGTAAGTGCGAAAGATTTCCCGCCTCACGCCAGAATTCGCAAGAAAATTCGCAGCAGGCCCTCGTATCATTCACCGCATAACGAGTGAGAGCCTTGCGATGAACCCAATAAAAACGTGGTGGGATATCAGCCCACCCTTGAGCACGGCGACCCCGACCTGGCCGGGTGACACGCCGTTCCAGGAAGAGCGCGTGTGGCAGTTCGGCCCGGAGTGCCCGGTGAACGTCGGGCGCGTCACCCTGTCACCGCACACGGGCGCCCACGTGGATGCGCCACTGCATTACAGCGCGGACGGCGTACCCATTGGCGAGGTGTCGCTGGAAGTGTACATGGGCGCGTGCCGTGTGCTGCATTGCCTGGATAGCGGCGCGCTGGTGCAGCCGCATCAGTTGGACGGGCGTGTGGATAACTTGCCGGAGCGTGTGTTGCTGCGTACTTATGCACAGGCGCCGCTGACTGAGTGGGATTCGAACTTCACCGCCATCGCCCCGCAAACCATCGAGCGACTGGCCGGGCTGGGAGTACGTCTTATCGGTATCGACACCCCGTCCCTGGACCCGCAACAATCCAAGACCATGGATGCCCATAACGCCGTGGCGCGCCATGGCATGGCGATTCTCGAAGGCATCGTGCTCGATGACGTACCGGAGGGCGACTACGAGTTGATCGCGTTGCCGCTGCGGTTTGCCAACCTCGACGCGAGCCCGGTTCGCGCCATTCTCCGCCCGCTCAAGGAGCCCACGCGATGAGCCAATGCCCTTTCTCGCCTGATTACCAACCCCCGGAAGAATGGCACAACGCCGAACTGAATTTTTCCGAGTCCATGAGTTACGGCGATTACCTGGACCTGGGCAAAGTCCTCAGCGCCCAGCATCCGCTGTCGCCGGACCACAACGAAATGCTCTTCATCATCCAGCACCAGACGTCCGAGCTGTGGATGAAGTTGATGCTCCACGAACTCAAGGCCGCCCGTGAACACGTGCGCCTGGGCCAACTGCCGCCGGCGTTCAAGATGCTGGCGCGGGTGTCGCGGATCTTTGATCAACTGGTACATGCCTGGGCGGTGCTGGCGACGATGACGCCGTCGGAGTACAAGGCGATCCGTCCGTTCCTGGGCCAGTCGTCGGGGTTCCAGTCGTTCCAGTACCGCGAGATCGAATTTATCCTCGGCAACAAAAGTGCGGCGCTGTTGCGGCCCCACGCTCATCGGCCTGAGTTGTTGAACGAGTTGAAAGTGGCGATTGCCACGCCGTCGCTGTATGACGAGGCGATCAACCTGATGGTCAAGGCCGGCCTGGCGATTGACCCGAAACGCGCCGAGCGCGACCCGACGGCGGCGACGGTTCACGATGAGTCGGTGGAAGCGGCCTGGCGTGAGGTCTACCGCGATCCGAACCGCTACTGGGACCTGTATCAGTTGGCCGAGAAGTTTATCGACCTGGAGGATTCGTTCCGCCAGTGGCGCTTTCGGCATGTGACTACAGTGGAGCGGATTATCGGCTTCCAGCCCGGCACCGGCGGCACCGAAGGCGTGGGGTATTTGCGCAAGATGCTCGACACTGTGCTGTTCCCCGAGTTGTGGCGAGTGCGCTCAACGCTATGAACCGGAGCTGATCGTCCCCACGCTCCGCGTCACGCCTCTAGAGGCGGACGCAGAGCGTCCTGGGCGGCATTCCCACGCGGAGCGTGGGAACGATCATGACTGCGTCACGGCTACGTTCGCGTTTGATCGTCCCCACGCTCTGCGTGGGAACGCACGTTGTGACGCTCCGCGTCACGTTTCCAGAGGCGGACGCAGAGCGTCCTGGGCGGCATTCCCACGCGGAGCGTGGGAACGATCATGAAGGCCGGCCTGGCGATTGACCCGAAACGCGCCGAGCGCGACCCGACGGCGGCGACGGTTCATGATGAGTCGGTGGAAGCGGCCTGGCGTGAGGTCTACCGCGATCCGAGCCGCTACTGGGACCTGTATCAGTTGGCCGAGAAGTTTATCGACCTGGAGGATTCGTTCCGCCAGTGGCGCTTTCGGCATGTGACCACGGTGGAGCGGATTATCGGTTTCCAGCCCGGCACCGGCGGTACCGAAGGCGTGGGCTATTTGCGCAAGATGCTCGACACTGTGCTGTTCCCCGAGTTGTGGCGAGTGCGCTCAACGCTATGAACCGGAGCTGATCGTCCCCACGCTCCGCGTCACGCCTCTAAAGGCGGACGCAGAGCGTCCAGGGCGGCATTCCCACGCGGAGCGTGGGAACGATCATGACTGCGTCACGGCTACTTTCGCGTTTCTGATCCGCAACCGGTAGGCAATGTAGATAATCCCCACCCACACCGGCATCGCATATACCGACTCGCTGATCCCAGGAATCGCCAGCATGACACTGATGATCATCACCATGAACGCCAGGCACAGGTAGTTGCTGAACGGGAACCAGAAGGTCTTGAACGACGGTGTCAGGCCCTGTTCACCCATGGCCTTGCGGAACTTGATGTGGGTGATGCTGATCAGCGCCCAGTTGATCATCAACGAGGCAACCACCAGCGCAAACAGCAACTCCAGGGCACTTTTCGGGGCGACGTAGTTGACCACCACACACAGCATCGTCACCAGCGCCGAAATCGCCAGGGCGCGGATCGGCACGCCTTGCTTGTTGAGCTTCATCAGCGACTTCGGCGCGTCGCCTTGCTCGGCCAGGCCGAACAGCATGCGGCTGTTGCAGTACACACCGCTGTTGTACACCGACAGCGCCGCCGTCAGCACCACGAAGTTGAGGATGTGCGCGGCCGTGTCGTTGCCGATCAGCGAGAAGATCTGCACAAACGGGCTGCCGCTATAGGCATCGCCCGAGGCACCGAGGGTTTGCAGCAGCTGGTCCCAGGGGTACAGCGACAGCAGTACGGTCAGGGCGCCGACGTAGAAAATCAGGATCCGGTACACTACCTGGTTGATGGCTTTCGGGATTACCTTGCGCGGCTCACTGGCTTCGGCGGCGGTAATACCCACCAGCTCCAGGCCGCCGAACGAGAACATGATGAAGGCCATGGACATCAGCAGCCCCATGCCGCCATTCGGGAAGAAACCACCGTGGCTCCACAGATTGCTGACGCTCGCCTGCGGGCCGCCGCTGCCGCTGAACAGCAGGTAGCAGCCGAGCACGATCATGCCGACAATCGCCACCACCTTGATGATCGCAAACCAGAATTCGGCCTCACCGAAGAACTTCACGTTCAGGGTGTTGATCAGGTTCACCGCGACAAAGAACACCAGCGCACTGACCCAGGTCGGGATCTCGGGCCACCAGAACTGGATGTACTTGCCCACCGCCGTCAGTTCGGCCATGCCCACCAGGACGTAGAGCACCCAGTAGTTCCAGCCGGCCAGGAAGCCTGCGTAACCGCCCCAGTATTTATGCGCGAAGTGGCTGAAGGAACCGGCCACGGGCTCCTCGACGATCATCTCGCCGAGCTGGCGCATGATCAGGAATGCGATAAAACCGGCAATCGCGTAACCGAGGATCATCGACGGCCCCGCCGACTTGAGTACCCCGGCCGAGCCGAGGAACAACCCCGTGCCAATCGCCCCTCCCAAGGCGATCAGCTGAATATGCCGGTTCTTCAGGCCACGCTTGAGGCCCACCGGGTTAACCATGTCATCCGCCATTAACATTCCCTTCTGCTTGTTTTTCTTAGGGTAAGTGCACGCCGCATCCGCCCCTCAGAAGTACTGAGGGTCAGATATTACTCTGCGTGAACTTTTCGTAATACAGCTGAACGTCGTTAAGCGCCTGATCCGTCAGCCATTGTTGGATGGATTCGACCATTGGAGGGGGGCCGCACAGGTACATATCGGCCGATCTGTCCCGTAATTCGGCCAGGTCGAAATGTTCGGTGAGGTAGCCGCGCTTGCCAGGCCACTCGGGGGACGGGTCACTCAAGACCTCGGTGTAGCGAAAATCAGCGATTTTCGAGGCATAGCCCTGAATACGCGCCGCTTCGCACAAATCTTCGGCGCCGCGCACACCGTAATACAGATGCACCGGTTGCTCACAACCGTTGGCGGCCAGCTCATCGAGCATGCCCAGTAACGCCGACAGCCCGGTACCGCCGGCTACCAGCACCAGCGGCTGGGTGACGTGCCTGAGGTAGAACGCCCCCAAGGGCGCTTCCATCAGCAATTCATCACCGACCTGGCAGCGCTCGCGCAAGTAGTTGCTCATCACCCCGTCCGGCAGCAGGCGCACCAGGAATTGCAGCGCCTTGCCCGCACGGTTGGCGAAAGAGTAAGAACGCCAACTGTCGGTGCCGGGCACCGCCAGGCGGGCGTATTGGCCGGGCAGGAAATCCAGATGTTGATCAAGCTGCACCTGCAGGATCGCGGTGCTGGCCGACACCTGCTGCACCGCGCTGACTGTGCCGCGCACCTGCACCGGCCCTGCAGCGTTGCACAGGCTTGAGTCAAAATCGAAATAGAACGTCGCATCGGACTTCACCCGGGTCTGGCAACTGAGCATCTTGCGCTGTTGCAGGTCGAGGCTGGAAAGCGCCTCGTCGTCCACATAGTCCTGGGTGTATTCGCCGGACTCGCAACGTCCCTGGCAGGTACCACAGACGCCTTCGCGGCAATCCAGCGGGATCTTGATGCCGTTGCGCAAGGCCGCATCCAGCAGGATTTCATGGGCGCCTACGGGAAAGAACAAGGTCTTGCCGTCGGCAAAACTGAAGGCCACTTTGTGATTCATCCATTGTGCTCCACATCAGCATGCGAACTTGTAGTGAGCGGGCTTGCCCCGCGCTGGAGTGCGCAGCGCTCCTGTTTTTTGGGGCCGCTACGCAGCCCAGCGCGGGGCAAGCCCGCTCACTACACGTGGTTAGAGGTGATAGAAATCCAGCACCGAGTTGATGGTGTCGTTGAGCAGCAACGTGTGTTTGCGCATGATCAACCAGCTGTCGCCATGGGGTTTGAGGCGATATGTAGCGTGCCCGTAAAACTGCTCCGATGTGGCCAGGCGGTAGAACAGCGTGTGCCAGTTCAAGCGCACCTCCAACGTGCCGTCCGCCTGCTCGGCAATCCGCACGTTATTGATCAGGTGCAAGGTGCGTGGCATCGGGGTCGCCGAAGCCGCCTTGCCGGTACGCAAGCGGAACACGCGGTCTTCCAGGCCCGAACGGTTGGCGTAATAGATCAACGACATCTCCCGCTTGGGGTCGCGGGTATAGACGTGTTCCGAATCCCATTGCGGCAGGTGGAATTCGCTTTGCGGGTCGAACAACTGCACATAGGCGTCCCAATCCTGGGCGTCGCACAGTTCGGACTTGCGGTAGAAAAATTGCTCGATCCGGTACTGCAATTGCGCGTTCATCAATTCACCTCCCGCAGTTTCAAGGCTTTTTGATCGAGCCCGTTGAGCAGGAACTGCTGCCAGTTGCGGTGCTGGTTCACATACAAACCTTCGTGGGTAAATTCGGTGCCGGTCATGGCCGGTTGGATGCCGATGGCCTCGCTGTTCGGCGTCGGCCCGGTTTCCCAGCGATGGCTGCCGCGGGAAATATCACTCCAGCGTTCCAGGCGGCCCTGGAAACCGCGCTGGGCTTCGCGGAACTCCACCAGGTCATCCGGGGTGCCCATGCCGGACACGTTGAAGAAGTCTTCGAACTGGCGGATGCGGTTTTCACGGTCGGCGTCAGACTCGTGCTTCACCCCCAGGCACTGGCTGATGATCTCGGTCTTGTTCCACGCCACCGGGCGGATGATGCGCAGCTGCGAGCTGATCTGGTCGAGGAAGAACAGGCTCGGGTAGATATTCAGGTTGCGCAGGCGGTGCATCATCCACTCGGCCTTTTGCTGGCCGTGTTCGGACACCAGGCGCGGCATGATGGTGGCGTAGCCGGAGCGCACGCTGGGGTTGGGCATATCGCTGAACAGCACGCTGTGGCCATTGTTGAAGGCGAACCAGCCGTCATCGGTATTCGCGTCGCCGGCACCGAGCTTGCTGTAGTCCAGGGTGGCGGCAGACCCGCTGCCGTTCTCGGTATTCACTTGTTGGCGATGCTGCACCGTGGCCACGTAGTTGTAGTGCACGGTGCTGACGTGATAACCGTCCAGGCCGTTCTCGTTCTGCAGCTTCCAGTTGCCGTCATAGGTGTAGGCGGACTTGCCCGGCAGCACTTCCAGCTCCCCGGTGGCCGACTGGGCGACCATCATGTCGAAGAACACTTTGGCATCGCCGAGGAAGTCTTCCAGGCTGTCGCTGCCATTCACGTCCAGGCTGATAAACACGAAGCCCTTGTAGCTCTCGATACGTGCCTTTTTCAGTCCGCGCGTGGCCTTGTCGAAACCCTCCGGGTATTCCCCTGGCGCCTTGACCTTCACCAACCGGCCGTCGCTCTTGTAGCACCAGGCATGGAAGGGGCAGGTGAAGGTGGATTGGTTGCCTTTGCCGACCCGCGTCAGGGTCGTGCCGCGATGCTGGCAGGCGTTGATCAGTGCATTGAGCTGGCCTTCGCCGTCGCGGGTGATGATCATCGGCTGGCGCCCGGCGCGCATCGTCACGAAGTCGTGGTTGTTGGCCAGTTCGCTTTCGTGGCAGGCATAGATCCAGTTCTTTTCGAAGATCAGTTCCATCTCCAGGTCGAACAGTTGCGGCTCGGTGAACATGTCGCGGGCAATGCGGAACACTTCATCCACCGGGCGAAAATCCAGGCAGCCTTCAATAAATGTTTTCCACTGCTCGACGCTTCTTGCACCACTCATGGGAGGCACCTTTTTGATAGGGCTAATCGGTGGTTTATTAGAGGCAGCAGGGCAGGGCGTGGGCTATCCGCTTAATGGGGGAACCTGCTCCGGAAAATTGCCCCGGATAAGTGGGCAGCAAATACCCAACCCGGTGCATGGCGGTGACGGGATGCGCTACTGTCTTGCAGGGCGATGGTCGCAAAAGCCGACCGCTTATCCACTTAGTCGTCCATTGCTATCCACCCGCTGGCAATTGAGCGGGCGTGGCGCATTACTTGCTGTCAAACCACAACGACGCGCCGCCAGAGCGCGCAAATGCCTAACCGCCGTGGGTGCACCCTGATGAGCAGCCAAACGATTCAACGCTTCGACCTGGAAGGCGCCCGCAGCTGGATGTCCGGTATTTGCGGGCCGCATCGCCTGGTGACGGCCACGCCCGAACGCCTGCGCTTCCATCACAGCGCCAATGTGCTCAAGTCCCGCGCCACCACCCTGGGCGTGATCGAATACGGCACGGATGTGACTATCGACATCGAAGACGCCGAGCACTTCAGCAGCTATAGCCTCAGCCTGCCATTGGTGGGCGAGCAAGAGTTGAGCAAGAACGGTGAGCGCCTGAGCTCCAATCGCGACCAAGGGGTGATCATCTCGCCCAACGAGCATCAGGTACTGGCGATTTCCGGTGATTGCCGCAAGTTGCAGGTCGTGATTACGCGGGCGGCGATGAGTGAGTCGCTGGAGGGGCTGCTGCAACGGCCGATTGAGGCACCGCTGCGTTTTGAGTCGGTGATGGACGCGGTGGAGGGCGCCTCGGCATCCTGGTGGCGCATGGCGCGCTACTTCATTGCGGAGCTGGAGCACAGCAGCGAATTGTATGAGCAGACGGCGTTTACCCGGGACCTGGAAAGCTCGTTGATCAAGGGGTTGATCCTGGCCCAGCCGAATAATTACTCCGAAGAATTGCGCGACGTGCTCGGGGTGAAACTGCCGCACTATCTGATCCGTGCGCGGCAATACATCCACGACAATGCCCGCGAAGCAGTGCACCTGGAAGACCTGGAAACCGCCGCAGGTGTCTCCCGGTTCAAGCTGTTCGACGCGTTCCGCAAGTACTTCGCCCTGTCGCCCATGGCCTACCTGAAAAAATACCGGCTGGGCGCGGTGCGCCAGGAAATCCTCGAACACGGCGCTACCCGCACCATTTCCGAAATCGCCCTGGGCTGGGGCTTCACCCACCTGGGGCGGTTTGCGGCGCAGTATCGCAAGCTGTTCGATGAGTCGCCGAGCCAGACCCAGCAGCGCAAGCGGCTGCGCAGTCTATGAAGCCCATGAAGCTCCAATGTGGGAGGGGGCTTGCTCCCGATGGCGGGGTACCAGTCGATACAGCGTTGACTGAACCACCGCTATCGGGAGCAAGCCCCCTCCCACATTAGTTTGTCAACGCTTCCACCAGTTGCAGGCAATGACTGAGCCCAGGCGACTGGTCATTCACCCGCCGGCTGAGAATGATCGGCGAGGTCGCGGTGCTTTCCACTATCGGTGTGTAGCCGATATCGGCGCGGTGCAGCACCTGCACCGAGGCCGGTACCAGCGTCACGCCCATGCCTGCGCCGACCAGGCCGATGGCGGTCTGCAGTTCGTTGGTCCATTGCGCAACCTTGAGGCTCAAACCCTGCGCATCGAACAGTGCGATCACATGGTCGGCATAGCTGGGGCGCGGGTTGCCGGGGTAGAGCACGAAAGGTTCGGCGGCCAATTGAGCGAGGGTCGCGGGCGCGTCGAGCAACGGGTGGCCGGCCGGCAGCACGGCCACCAGCCGATCTTCCACCAGCACACGCTGGACGATGGCCGGGTCGTCGATGCGAATACGCCCGAAGCCCACATCAATGCGCCCTGCCTTGAGGGCTTCGACCTGCTGCAAGGTGGTCATCTCCGACAACCCCAGCTCCAGTTCCAGCGTCTCGTGATTGCGCAGCCGGCGGATCAATTCCGGCAGCACGCCATACAGGGTCGACGGTGCAAAGCCGATGCCCAGCCAGGTTTTCTCGCCCAGGCCGATGCGCCGCGTGTTGTCGCAGACCGTGTTCAACTGCTCCAGCAGCACCTTGGCGTGCTCATAGAAAAACCGTCCGGCTTCGGTCAGCCGCAGCGGCCGGCCGCGCTCCAGCAGCGTCACGCCCAGCTCATCTTCCAACTGCTGGATCTGCCGGCTCAGCGGCGGTTGGGCAATGTGCAGGCGTTCGGCGGCGCGGGTGAAGTTCAGGGTTTCACCCAGTACCCGGAAATAGCGCAGATGACGCAGTTCCATATCGACTCCTTTGATACCTGTAGGGTATCGCTTGAGACCAATTCTATATTGGAAGCCCGTGAAGTTGCGCAGCAGAATCGGCTCAAACCCATAAAGAACCCAGCGGGTATAGTTATGCCGATTTGTACCATCGAGTCGATCGAGACGATCATCGTCGACCTCCCGACTATCCGCCCGCACAAGCTGGCGATGCACACGATGCAGAACCAGACCCTGGTGATCATCCGCCTGCGTTGCAGCGACGGTATCGAAGGCCTCGGCGAAGCCACCACCATCGGGGGCCTGAGCTACGGCAACGAGAGCCCGGACAGCATCAAGGTCAACATCGACCGGCACTTCGCACCGCTGCTGATCGGCCAGGACGCGAGCAATATCAACGCGGCCATGCTGCGCCTTGCACGCAGCATTCGCGGCAACACCTTCGCCAAATCCGGCATCGAAACGGCCTTGCTCGACGCCCTCGGCAAACGCCTCGATCTGCCGGTCAGCGAACTGCTCGGCGGGCGTGTACGTGATGCCTTGCCGGTGGCCTGGACCCTGGCCAGCGGCAATACCGAGCAAGACATTGCCGAGGCCGAGAAGATGCTCGACCTGCGTCGCCATCGCCTGTTCAAATTGAAGATCGGCGCGGGTGAGGTGGACCGTGACCTGGCCCATGTGATCGCGATCAAAAAGGCCCTGGGCGAGCGTGCCAGTGTGCGGGTCGACGTCAACCAGGCCTGGGACGAGGCGGTGGCCCTGCGCGCGTGCAGGGTGCTGGGCGATAACGGTATCGATCTGATCGAACAACCGATCTCGCGTAACAACCGTGGCGGCATGGCGCGACTCAACCTGTCGAGCCCGGCGCCGATCATGGCCGATGAGTCTATCGAGTGTGTGGAAGACGCCTTCAACCTGGCTCGCGAAGGCGCCGCCTCGGTGTTCGCCCTGAAGATCGCCAAGAATGGCGGCCCGCGCGCCGTATTGCACACCGCTGCGATTGCCGAAGCGGCAGGTATCGGCCTGTATGGCGGCACCATGCTCGAAGGGGGAATCGGCACCCTGGCTTCGGCCCATGCCTTTCTCACGCTGAACCAGTTGGCGTGGGGCACCGAACTGTTCGGTCCGCTGCTGCTCACCGAGGACATCCTGACCGAGCCACCGGTGTATCGCGATTTCCAACTGCATGTCTCCACCGCACCGGGCCTGGGCCTGGCCATCGATGAAGAGCGCCTGGCGTTCTCGCGTCGTGATAAACACTAAGAGGCGCCTGCCATGTTGTTCCACGTAAAAATGACCGTGAACCTGCCTTTGGACATGAACCCCGAACGTGCAGCGGCCTTGAAGGCCGAAGAGAAAGCCTTGGCGCAGCGCCTGCAGCAAGAGGGCCAGTGGCGCCACCTGTGGCGGATCGCCGGGCATTACGCCAACTACAGCGTGTTCGATGTCGACAGCGTGCAAGCGCTGCACGACCTGCTGATGCAATTGCCGCTGTTCCCTTATATGACGATCGAGGTGAACGCTCTGTGTCGTCACCCATCGTCGATCCATGACGACGACCGTTAAGCCTGCTTCTACACCGAATAACTACAAGATGAGGAATGCACCATGTCCATCCGACTGTCCCAGACGCTGCACGCCCAACAGTTTCTTGAAGAAGTCAGCGGTAACCTCAATGACGGCGGCAACCCGCGCACCAAGACCCTGATCTACCGTATTTTGCGCGACACCGTAAACATCATCGAAGACCTGGAAGTGACTCCGGAAGAGTTCTGGAAGGCGGTCAATTACCTCAATGAGTTGGGCAAGCACCAGGAGGCCGGTTTGCTCGCGGCCGGACTTGGCCTTGAGCATTACCTGGACCTGCTGATGGACGCTGCCGATGAGCAAGCGGGCAAGTCCGGCGGCACGCCGCGCACCATCGAAGGCCCGCTGTATGTGGCCGGGGCGCCGCTGAGCAAGTACGAAGCACGGCTGGATGATGGCCTGGACGACGCGGTGCCGCTGTTTATGCGCGGGCAGGTGCGCGACACCGACGGCAAGCCGCTGGCGGGGGCGATTGTGGATGTGTGGCAGGCCAATACCGGCGGCACTTATTCGTGGTTCGACCCCACGCAATCGGAGTTCAACCTGCGCCGGCGCATCGAGACCGATGCCCAGGGCAACTACCGTTTTCGCAGCATCGTGCCGTCCGGCTACGGCTGCCCACCGACCGGCCCGACTCAGCAGTTGCTCGATCAACTGGGGCGTCATGGGCAGCGGCCGGCGCATATTCACTTCTTCATTTCGGCGCCGGGGTACCGGCACTTGACCACGCAGATCAACCTGTCGGATGACCCGTACCTGCATGATGACTTTGCCTATGCGACACGCGACGAGTTGATTGCCGAGATCCGTTTCAGTGACGACCCGCAGCTGGCACGGGAGCTGGGTGTGGAAGGGCGTTTTGCGCAGATTGATTTTGACTTTGAGTTGCAAACCGCCGCCGCGCCGGTAGAGCAAAAGCGCATGCAGCGAGTGCGTGCCCTGGAAGACTGAACGCGGTCAAAAAATGTGGGAGGGGGCTTGCTCCCGATCGCGGTGTGTCAGTGGCTGATATGTCGACTGATGCACCGCTATCGGGGGCAAGCCCCCTCCCACATTGGATCTGTATTGTCGGCGTTATTTGCGCACTACCAGGTCGAGCACTTCGTCCCGATCCTTGATCTTCTGCAACACAATCTCCGAACGTATATCCATCACCCCCGCCGTGCGGTTCAGGTGGTTCACGATAAAGTCCGAAAAGTGCTTGAGGTTGCGCGCCTGCACGCGCAACACATAGTTGCTCGCTCCGGTAATCACGTAGGCACTGGCCACCTCCGGCCAGCCTTGCACTTTCTTGATGAACGTCTCATGCCAGTCCTCCACATCCTGGCGCAGCGACAGGTGCACGATGGCCTCCAGCTCGATGCCCAACCGCTCGGCATTCAATACGGCGCGGTAGCCGCTGATGATTCCCTCGCTCTCCAGCAGGCGCAAACGGCGCAGGCAGGCGGACGGCGACAGCGCGACTTTTTCCGCCAGTTCCTGGTTGCTGATACGGCCATCCTGTTGCAGGAAATGCAGGAGGCGCAGGTCGGTGGTGTCGAGAATCATGCTTAGAATAAATCCGCGTGTTTGGGGGTTAAATTCGAATTTCCTACAGCTTAATTAGCCTGTTGCGCGGCACTTTGCACGAAAATTCTCTAAAACTTCGTTCATTATTTGGCTCAACGTCACTTATAAAAACCAGGACCGCCCATGACCACTCGAAGCCACTGCCAAGCCCTCGATGCCGAGGATCCCCTTGCCCCGTTGCGCAACCGGTTCGCCCTGCCTGCGGGGGTGATCTACCTCGACGGCAATTCCCTCGGCGCCCGCCCGGTGGCGGCCCTTAAGCGTGCGCAACAGGTGATCGCCGAGGAATGGGGCGATGGCTTGATTCGCAGTTGGAACAGCGCCGGTTGGGCACAGTTGTCACTGCGCCTGGGCGATCGCCTGGCACCATTGATCGGCGCACGGGAGGGCGAAGTGGCGATCACCGATACCACGTCCATCAACCTGTTCAAGGTGCTCAGCGCCGCGTTGAGCGTGCAGCGCCAACGCCAGCCTCAGCGCAAGGTCATCGTCAGCGAGGCGAGCAACTTCCCAACTGATTTGTATATCGCCGAGGGCCTGGCCGAGTTGCTGCAGCAGGGCTATTGCCTGCGCCTGGTGAACAGCCCGGCTGAACTGCCCCAGGCCATCGACCAGGATGTCGCGGTGGTGATGCTCACCCACGTCAACTACAAGACCGGCTACATGTACGACATGCAGGCGCTCACTGCCTTGAGCCACGAATGCGGCGCGCTGAGCCTCTGGGACCTGGCTCACTCTGCGGGTGCAGTCCCCATTGATCTGCACCAGGCCGAGGCCGATTACGCGATTGGCTGCACCTACAAGTACCTCAACGGTGGGCCGGGTTCCCAGGCGTTTGTGTGGGTCAACCCGGCGCTGGTGGATGTCGTGCGCCAGCCGTTGTCGGGGTGGTTTGGGCATACCCGACAGTTCGCCATGGAATCGACCTACGCCCCCAGCGTCGGCATCGCGCGTTATCTGTGCGGCACCCAGCCGATCACTTCGCTGGCCATGGTGGAATGCGGCCTGGAGATTTTTGCCCAGACCGATATGGCCAGCCTGCGCAAAAAATCCCTGGCGTTGACCGACCTGTTTATCGCATTGGTTGAAACCCGTTGCGCCGCCCACGGCCTGGTGTTGATCACGCCCCGTGAGCATGCCCGGCGTGGCAGCCATGTGAGTTTCGAACACCCAGAAGGCTATGCGGTGATCCAGGCGTTGATCGCCCGTGACGTGATCGGTGATTACCGCGAGCCGCGCATCATGCGCTTTGGTTTTACCCCGCTTTACACCGGCTTTACCGAGGTATTTGACGCCGTGCAGATCCTTGGCGAAATCCTCGACAACCGCACCTGGGACCAGCCGCAATTCAAGGTGCGCAACAGCGTCACCTGACAGGCATGCAGGTCTAAATGTGGGAGGGGGCTTGCTCCCGATAGCGGTGTGTCAGTCACCCAATGCTTTGACTTCAGACCGCCATCGGGAGCAAGCCCCCTCCCACAGTAATTGCGCCAACACCACACCCACTGTGCAATCACAATAATAAAGGGGCACACCACGTGACCACGCCAGACCACGGCTTTGCAGAGATCACCCACCGCGAACTGGGCCTGAGGCGCCAGCTCACCTCCGGCCAGATGAGCATGATCGCCATCGGTGGCGCCATCGGCACAGGGCTGTTCATGGGCAGCGCCTATGCCATCGGCTACGCCGGGCCCAGTGTGCTGGTGAGCTACGCCATCGGCGCGTTGATCACCTTGCTGTTGATGGGCTGCCTGGCGGAGATGACGGTGGCTCACTCCACCTCGGGCTCCTTTGGCGCCTATGCCGAGTTCTACATCAGCCCGCTGGCCGGTTTCCTCGTGCGCTATGCGTACTGGGCGGCGATTGTGCTGGCGGTGGGTGCCGAGGTCACGGCGGTGGCGATGTACATGAAGTACTGGTTCGCCAATGTGCCGGAGTGGGTGTGGATCGTGTCGTTTTCCAGTGTGCTGATCCTGCTCAATGCGATCAGCGTGAAAACCTTCGGCAACTTCGAGTACTGGTTCTCGACGATCAAGATCAGCGCCATCGTCGGCTTCATCATCCTTGCGGTGTACGTGGTGTTCGGCTCCGGCAACCCGGAATACGGCGTGCACAACTACACGTCTCACGACGGTTTTTTCCCGCATGGCCTGAGCGGTATGTGGATCGCGGTGATTGTGTCGATCTTCAGCTATTTGAGCGTGGAGATGATCGCAGTCGCCGCCGGTGAAGCGGCAGACCCCGAGCAGGCAGTGAAAAAGGCCTTTCGTGCGACCATCGTGCGCCTGGTGGTGTTCTATCTGCTGACCCTGGCCCTGATGCTTGCCATCGTGCCGTGGAGCCAGGCCGGGCAAACCCAGAGTCCGTTTGTCACGGTGATGCAGACCATCGGTATTCCCGGCGCCACCGGCGTGATGAATTTCGTGATCCTGATCGCGGCGCTGTCGGCGATGAACAGCCAGCTCTACATCACCACGCGCATGCTGTTCAGCCTGTCGCGTGCAGGGTTTGCCCCCAAGTCCATGGGGGCGTTGAGCAAGAGCGGCATTCCGCTGAATGCCTTGCTGTTGTCCAGCTCGGGGATTGCCTTGGCGACCTTGTTGAACGTGGTGTACCCGGAAAGCTCGTTCACCCTGATGATGGCGATTTCGATGTTCGGTGCGATCTTCACCTGGTTCATGATCTTCCTCACGCACCTGTTCTTCCGCCGCTATCGCCAACGTCATGGCGGGCCGAAGCTGTCGTTCCAACTGCGGCTGTTTCCCTACAGCACTTTGCTGGGCCTGGTGCTGATGGGGGCGGTGATGATCACCACGTACTTCACTGAGGCGTTCAAGATGACCCTGGTGTTCGGCGTGCCGTTCCTGCTGATTCTGTCAGCGGTGTATTACGGGTTTTTCCGCAAGGGCAAGGCCAAGGCGTCGAACAAAGCCCTGGCGTAACCCGGTAGATGCTCGAACGAGCGTGCGCATAGCAGCAGCTGTCGGCAGGCCCACGCTTCGCGCAATGGCTGGGCCTTGAAGCGCTGTTGCGACGGCCAGCGGTCCAGGGCGGCCTGGGGCACGATGCCCAGGCCGGCACCGCGGGCGACCATACGCATCACCCCCTCAAACCCTTCGGCACGGATGCGCGTCTGCAAGCGAAACCCGCTGTGCAGCGCCTGTTCCTCCAGGTAGATCGACAGCGCGCTGTCGGCGCTCAAGCCGACGAAGTCGTGTTGCAGGCTGTCGATAAAACTCACAGTGCCGGCTGCCAAGGGATGCTCGAGGGGCAGGATCAACACCAGCGGGTCATCGCGAAACGCCAGGGTTTGCAGGCCATGGGTATCCACCGCGTCGGAGATGATCCCCAGGTCTGCCGTGCCTTGGCGCAAGGACTGGGTGATACGCAGGCTCGGCAGTTCCTGCAGGTCGATCTCGAGGTTGGGGTGTTCGCGCAAAAAGTCCGCCAGCAATTCCGGCAGGTATTCGCTCAGGGCCGTGGTGTTGCACAACAGGCGCACCTGGCCCTTGATCCCCTTGGCGTATTCCGCCAGGTCCTGTTGCAAGTGCTCGGCCTGTTGCAACAGCAAGCGGGCATGCCGGGCCAGGGCTTTGCCGGCGGCGGTGGGCGTGACACCGCGACGGCCGCGCTCAAGGCACGCGATCCCCAGCGACGCTTCCATCGCGCGGATGCGTGCGCTGGCCGCCGCCAGCGATAAATGGCTGCGCGCCGCGCCTGCGGTGATATTGCCGGTGTCGAGGATATGCAGGTAGAGGCGCAGGTCGATCAGGTCAAAGTGCATGGCATGTGCCTACGGAAAAACAAGAGTCTGCCTCAGTATATGGCGAATTTTCGGCCAGCTCGGAAAACGCCACAATCGCGGCATGAATACTTTCCTCGCGTTCTACCAGAACATAGGCCCGGCCCTGACGTTGTGGGTAGCTGGCACGTTTTTGCTGGCCGGTACCGTCAAGGGCGTGATCGGCCTCGGGCTGCCCACGGTGGCCATGGGATTGCTCGGCCTGGCTATGTTACCGGCACAGGCTGCGGCATTGCTGATCATTCCCTCGATGGTCACCAACCTCTGGCAACTGGCCTTTGGCGGCCATTTGAGTGACTTGCTCAAGCGCCTGTGGCCGATGCTGCTACTGATTTTCCTCGGCACCGGGCTCGGCACGCAGTGGCTGGGAATGGACGGTGGCCATGGGGCGGTGCGTGCGTTGGGCGCTGCGTTGCTGGTGTATGCACTGAGCGGGTTGTGCTTGCCCACGTTCAAGGTCAAGCCCGAGACCGAACGCTGGCTGGGCCCGGTGTGTGGGCTGATCACCGGCGTCATCACTTCGGCCACTGGCGTCTTCGTGATCCCGGCGGTGCCGTATCTGCAGGCCATGGGCTTGAATCGCGATCAACTGGTGCAGGCGCTGGGGCTGTCGTTCAGCGTTTCTACACTGGCACTGGCGGCCGGGCTGCTTTGGCGTGGCACGTTGGGCGCTGGGGAAATCAATGCGTCACTGTTGGCCATGGTGCCTGCGTTGCTGGGGATGTGGCTCGGCCAGGTCGTGCGCCAACGCATCAGTGCGACGGTGTTCAAGCGCGTGTTTTTTGTCGGCATGGCGCTATTGGGCGGTCATTTGCTGGTTGGCGGTTGAAAAGGCTTATTCGTGCGTTCCCGTTAAGGGTATTTTTGCAGGGACCCGAAAAGAGGACAGTCTGTGAAAGCCCGATCCGATGAGCTACAAACCTTCGTCAGCGTGATTGAATGCGGCTCGATTTCCGCTGCGGCGGAGCAGGTCGGGCAGACGCCGTCGGCGGTCAGCCGCACCCTGTCGCGCCTGGAAGCCAAGCTCGAGACGACGCTGATCAATCGCACCACGCGGCGCATGGACCTGACCGAAGAGGGCAAGTACTTCTTTGAGCAGGCCAAGGTGATCCTGGCGCAGATGGATGAGTTGGAAGAACGCCTGTCGTCACGCCAGAAAAAACCTGCCGGGCGCTTGCGCATCAATGCTGCCGTACCGTTCATGCTGCATGGGATATTGCCGTACATCGCCGAGTTTCGCAGCCTCTACCCCGATATCCAGCTGGAACTGAACAGCGATGATCTGATCATCGACCTGCTGGAACAGAGCACCGACATTGCCATCCGCATCGGTACGCTGGCCGATTCGACCCTGCATGCGCGCTCCCTGGGCTGGTCGCCGTTGCACATCCTGGCCAGCCCCACCTACCTCAAGCAGTACGGCACACCGAGCACGGTGGCCGAATTGGCGGATCACACCTTGCTGGGGTTCACCCAGACCGAAACCCTCAACCATTGGCCGCTGCGCCACGTGGAAGGCGACCGCTGGCTGATCCGACCCGGCATCGCCGCCTCCAGCGGCGAGACCCTGCGGCATCTGGCGCTGGAAGGGCAGGGCATTTGCTGCCTGTCCAACTTCATGACCTTCGAAGACATCCACGCCGGGCGCCTGGTGCCGGTGCTGGAAACATTCAACAGTGGTTACCGCCAGCCGATCAACGCGGTGTTTTACCGCAACTCGCAACTGGCGCTGCGCATCCAGTGCTTCCTGGACTTTATCCAGGCCAAGCTGGCGCGGTATGCCCGCTGATTCGTGACTTGAGCGCAAGAGTGAATTGGGTGCGGAGGGCTTATTCGACGGGGAGGGGGGGCAGATACTGGCTCCCACATTGATCTCGTCAGGAGCACACTCCATGAACGTATTCGTAACCGGTGCAGCCGGTTTTATCGGCGGCTCCATCGCCACCGGCCTGGTCAAGGCCGGCCACACCGTGACCGGTCTGGTACGCAGCGCCGAACAGGCCGCTGAAATGACCGCCCTGGGCATCACCCCAGTGATCGGCACGCTCGAGGATGCCGCGCTGTTGACCACGCAGGCTCAACAAGCCGATGCAGTGATCAACGCCGCCAGCAGCGACCATCGTGGCGCTGTAGAAACGTTGCTCGCCGCGTTGAAAGGCTCGAACAAGCCGTTCCTGCACACCAGCGGTTCGAGCATCGTGGGTGATGCGTCGGGCGGCAAGGCCAGCGATGTGATCTATTTTGAAGACAACCTGCCGGAGCCGACGGTCGACAAGGCCGCGCGGGTGGCCATCGACAATCTGATCCTCGCTGCCGCCCAAGAGGGCGTCAACTCGGCGGTGATCTGCAACACCCTGATCTACGGACACAGCCTGGGCGTAAAGCGTGACAGCGTGCAATTGCCGCGTTTGCTCAAGCAGGCGCGCAAGAGTGGGGTGGTGCGCCATGTCGGCCCGGGGCAGAACATTTGGTCCAACGTGCATATTGAAGACGTGGTGGCCCTGTACCTGCTGGCCCTGACCCGGAACGTACCGGGCACTTTCTACTTTGTGGAAAGCGGCGAAGCGGCGTTTGCCGACATGACCCGCGCCATGGCCGAAGCCCTGAAGCTGGGTCAACCCCAGGATTGGCCATTGGCCGAAGCTGAAGCCGAGTGGGGTTATGAAATGGCCAACTATGGCCTGGGCTCCAACAGCCGGGTGCGGGGTAAGCAGGCCCGTGAGTTGTTGGGATGGGAGCCCAAGCGTCAGTCGGTGATCGAGTGGATTCGTCACGAGATGGTTTGATGTTCGCTTGACACCGAGTCGCTGCCTATCGGGAGCAAGCCCCCTCCCACAGTTGCCTGCATTCCAAAGCTGGAACGCGGTCAATTGTGGGAGGGGGCTTGCTCCCGATAGGCACGACGCGGTCCATAAGGCTATCCCCACCCGCCTCATTTCCGTACCATTCCCCGCCTTATCCCCGCAATGCCCTGGTACCTCATGAAGCTCTCCCGTCTGCGCGCCGATGCCCTGGCCGGCCTCACCACGTCTTTTGCGCTGCTGCCCGAATGCATAGCCTTTGCCTTGGTGGCCCACCTCAACCCGCTGATGGGGCTCTACGGCGCCTTTATCATCTGCACCCTCACCGCGTTGTTCGGCGGCCGGCCGGGTATGGTCTCGGGCGCCGCCGGCTCAATGGCGGTGGTGATCGTCGCACTGGTGGTGCAGCACGGCGTGGAGTACCTGCTGGCGACGGTGTTGCTGGGCGGGCTGATCATGATTGCCTTTGGCGTCCTGCGCCTGGGCAAGCTGGTGCGCATGGTGCCGCACCCGGTGATGCTCGGCTTCGTCAACGGCTTGGCGATCATCATCGCGCTGGCGCAGTTGGAGCATTTCAAGAGCGGTGACACCTGGCTCAGCGGCACACCGTTGTACGTGATGGCGGGGCTGGTGCTGGTCACCATGGCCATCGTCTATCTGTTGCCACGCCTGACCCGCGCGGTGCCGCCTGCCTTGGTGGCGATTCTTGGCGTGGGCCTGGCGGTGTACCTGCTTGGCCTGCCGACGCGCACGTTGGGCGACATGGCCCACATTGCCGGCGGCCTGCCGACCTTTGCGCTGCCGCAAATCCCCTGGACCCTGGAAACCCTCGGCATCATCGCGCCCTATGCGTTCCTGATGGCCATGGTCGGGCTGCTGGAGACCCTGCTAACCCTGAACCTCACAGACGAAATCACCGAAACCCGTGGCTACCCTGACCGCGAAAGCGTGGCCCTGGGCGCGGCGAATATGGTCTCGGGACTGTTCGGCGGCATGGGCGGTTGCGCGATGATCGGGCAAACCGTGATCAACCTCAGCTCGGGCGGGCGCGGACGATTTTCCGGCGTGTTTGCCGGGGTGATGATCCTGTTGTTCATTCTGTTTCTGTCGCCGTTGATCGAGCGGATTCCGCTGGCGGCGCTGGTCGGGGTGATGTTCGTGGTGTCCCAGCAGACCTTCGCCTGGGCGTCGCTGCGGGTGATCAACAAGGTGCCGTTCAACGATGTGCTGGTGATTCTCGCGGTGACGGTGATCACGGTGTTCACTGACCTGGCGACCGCTGTGTTATGCGGCATTGTGATTGCGGCGCTCAACTTCGCCTGGCAACAGGCGCGTGAGCTGTACGCCGATGAGTCGCTGGAGGCCGATGGCAGCAAACTCTACCGCCTGCACGGCACATTGTTTTTCGCCTCGACCACGCCGTTTCTGAACCAGTTCGACCCGGCCAATGACCCGGCCCAGGTGACGCTGGATTGCCGTCACCTGAGCTTTGTCGACTATTCGGCGATTGCCGCGTTGATGACTTTGCGCGAGCGTTACGCCAAGGCGGGCAAGCACCTGCGGGTGCTGCATTTGTCGGAGCGCTGCAAGAAGCTGCTCAAGCGTGCCCGCGTTCAACCGGATTGATCAAGGCCCGACCAGGTCTTCCAATTCCTGGGCGCGGGTCTGGGTCATGTCCACCACGCAGCCCGAGCCA
Organism: Pseudomonas sp. Q1; assembly: GCF_009935975.1. Taxonomy (NCBI): domain Bacteria; kingdom Pseudomonadati; phylum Pseudomonadota; class Gammaproteobacteria; order Pseudomonadales; family Pseudomonadaceae; genus Pseudomonas; species Pseudomonas sp. Q1. The sequence continues at coordinate 36,701 of NZ_QODI01000019.1, forward strand.
TTGACCTGATCGATGCTGCCGCCGGTTGCGCTGCCGGCGAAGGCGCAATTGGCGTCACGGTACTTTATCCACAGGCGCTGCACGTCTTGCAGTTGCTGTTTACGTGGGCCGTCCTGAGCGGCAAGCGCAGTCTTGTAAGCTCTGTTCAGGCGTTCGTCCTGCACTTTGGCGGCCTGGGTATTGCAACCGACCATGTCGGCGGTGGTGTTGGCGCTGTCCATGCACTTGTTCAACACGGCGTTATCGGCGGCCGAAGCGCTGCCGCACAGGGCGAGCAGCAGGGCGCCGGCGGCGAGGGATGGGCGAATCATGGTCGGTTTTCCTGGGCGTGAGTGAATGCGCATTCTATGACTTGGGGCGGGCGCTTGAGTTTCCGTTGTTCTCTGATCTTCATGTAAGAACACCCCCCGGATTTTCATGCACGGGTGTTGGGCATGTCCCAACGCGACGGCGCTTATCCGTGGGCGAAAATTAATTTCATAAAAATTGAAAATACCACCTGGGAATGATTTATGAGTTTCACAACCTATTCGACGTGACCCTTTCCGAGGAGTACCGCATGGCCGCATCACCGGGCTTCGGGCTATTGGCATACGCTGCCATCGCCATCATTGCTTTGATCGTGCTGATTGCACGTTACCGTCTCAACCCGTTTATCGTCATCACCCTGGTGTCCATCGGCCTGGCGCTGATGGCCGGGATGCCGGCGGACACGATCATGGGCTCGTATGAAGCGGGCGTTGGTAAAACCCTGGGGCATATTGCGCTGGTGGTCGCGTTGGGCACTATGCTCGGCAAGATGATGGCCGAGTCCGGTGGTGCCGAGCAGGTGGCGCGTACGTTGATCAACCGCTTCGGCGAGCGTAACGCGCATTGGGCGATGGTGTGTATTGCGTTCCTGGTGGGGTTGCCGCTGTTTTTCGAGGTCGGGTTTGTGTTGCTGGTGCCCATCGCGTTTACCGTGGCGCGGCGGGTGGGCGTGTCGATCCTGATGGTCGGCCTGCCGATGGTGGCCGGCCTGTCGGTGGTGCATGCGCTGGTGCCCCCGCACCCGGCGGCGATGATGGCGGTGCTGGCGTATAACGCATCGGTGGGGCAGACCGTGCTGTATGCAATCCTGATCGGTATTCCGACGGCGATCATTGCAGGCCCGGTCTACGCCAAATTCATCGTGCCGCGTATTCAGTTGCCGGCGCAAAACCCGCTGGAACGTCAGTTCATCGAGCGCGAACCGCGTACGCGCTTGCCGAGTTTCACGCTGACCATGGGCACCATCCTGTTGCCGGTGGTGCTGATGATGATCGGCGGCTGGGCCAACGTGCTTTCCACGCCGGGTACCGGGTTCAATCAGTTCCTGTTGTTTATCGGCAACTCGGTGATCGCGCTGCTGGTGGCGACCCTTGTCAGCTTCTGGACCTTGGGGATTGCCCAAGGCTTCAACCGCGAATCGATCCTCAAGTTCACCAACGAATGCCTGGCGCCGACTGCGAGCATCACCTTGCTGGTGGGGGCGGGCGGCGGTTTGAATCGGATTCTGGTGGACGCAGGCGTCACCCATGAAATTCTCGGCCTGGCCCATGCTTTCCAGCTGTCGCCGCTGGTGATGGGCTGGCTGTTTGCTGCGTTGATGCGTATTGCCACTGGCTCGGCCACCGTTGCCATGACCACCGCGTCCGGCGTGGTGGCACCGGTTGCCATGGGCTTGGGTTATCCACATCCCGAGTTGCTGGTGCTGGCTACAGGCGCAGGTTCGGTGATCTTTTCCCACGTTAACGACGGCGGCTTCTGGCTGATCAAGGAATACTTCAATATGACGGTCATCCAGACCTTCAAGACCTGGACCGTGCTGGAGACGCTGATTTCGGTGATTGCGTTCGGCCTGACCTACGGCTTGTCTCTGGTCCTATGAGCCTGATTGTGTAACCCGGAGCCACCATGGACATCCTTTACCAGATTCGCGCCCGCCAGGATTCATTCAGTGCCGGTGAAGGGCGTATCGCCAAGCTGATGCTCGATGATGTGGGCTTTGCGGCGTCGGCCAGCCTGGAGGCGTTGTCGTTGCGGGCCGAGGTCAGCACGGCCACGTTATCGCGGTTTGCACGCAGTGTGGGGTGCCGCGACTTGCGTGACCTGCGCCTGCAACTGGCGCAGGCCAGCGGCGTCGGCAGCCGCTTCCTGGACCCGGCGGGTCTGCCGGAGCAATCGGCCTTTCATCGACAGATCCTGGGCGATATCGAGGCCACGCTGCGTCAGCACCTGTCAGGGTTCAGCCAGGCGAGTTTTGCCGATGCGGTCAGTGTGTTGAGCAAGGCGCGGATGATCCATGCCTTCGGTATGGGCGGCCCATCAAGCCTGTGCAGCGATGAGTTGCAGGTGCGTCTGGTGCGCCTGGGTTATTCGATTGCCGCCAGCCATGACCCGGTGATGATGCGCGTCACGGCGGCGACACTGGGGCCGGAACAGGCGCTGATCGTCTGCTCGCTCACGGGGTTGACCCCTGAATTGCTCGACGTGGTCGCACTGGCGCGCAACTACGAGGCACGCATCATCGCGATCACCCTGGCCAACTCGCCATTGGCGCAGTTGGCGGACGTCGTGCTGGCGCTGCAACCGGCCGAAACCAGTTTTATCTACAAGCCCACCGCAGCGCGCTACGGCATGCTGCTGGCCATAGATCTGCTTGCCACCGAGCTGGCGTTGGCCCAGCCGGACGACAACCAGGAGCGGCTGCGCCGGATCAAGCTGGCCCTGGACGATTATCGCGGCGGCCCCGACAGCCTGCCCCTTGGAGATTGAGATGAAGTACGACACGTTGATACGTCAGGCGCTGATCATTGATGGCAGCAACACACCGGGCTATCTCGCCGATGTGGGGATTTTAGCTGGGCGTATCGAGGCGATCGGTGATCTGGCAACGGTCGCCGCCGCACATGAAGTCGATGCCCGCGGCCTGGTGCTGGCGCCGGGGTTTGTCGATGTGCACACCCACGATGACATGGTGGTGATCCGCCATCCGCAGATGCTGCCCAAGCTCAGCCAGGGCGTGACGACGGTGATTGTCGGCAACTGTGGCATCAGCGCCGCGCCGGTGAGTTTGCGCGGCGATCCTCCGGACCCGATGAATCTGCTGGGCACGCGCGCTGCGTTCACTTACCCGCGCTTTGCCGATTATCGCGCTGCGGTCGAAGGCGCCCAGCCGGCCGTCAACGTGGCTGCATTGATTGGCCATACGGCGCTGCGCAGCAACCACATGGACGATTTGCAGCGTACCGCCACACCGGATGAAATTGCTGCTATGCGTGGGCAGTTGCAGGAGAGCCTTGAGGCGGGTGCCCTGGGCTTATCCACAGGCCTGGCCTACGCCAGCGCGTTCAATGCAACGACCGATGAGGTGCTGCAACTGAGTGAAGAGCTGACGGCCTTCGGTGCGGTGTACACCACCCATTTGCGCAGCGAATTCGAACCGGTGCTGGAGGCCATGGATGAGGCTTTTCTGATTGGTCGGCACGCCAAGGCGCCGGTGATCATTTCTCACCTCAAATGCGCCGGTGCGGGGAACTGGGGGCGCAGTCCGCAATTGCTGGCGTCGCTGGAGCAGGCGGCGAAAACCCATCCGGTAGGGTGTGATTGTTATCCCTATGCGGCCAGCTCATCGACCCTGGACTTGAAGCAAGTCACCGATGCGTTTCGCATTACCATCACGTGGTCGACGCCGCACCCGGAAGTGGGCGGGCGCGATCTGCAGGACATTGCCGCCCAATGGGGGCTTTCGCTGATGGACGCGGCTCGTCGCCTGCAACCGGCTGGCGCGGTGTACTACGGGATGGATGAGGCGGATGTGCGACGCATCCTCGCGCATCCGCTGTCGATGGTGGGGTCCGATGGGTTGCCTGAAGACCCGTTCCCTCATCCGCGCTTGTGGGGCGCGTTTCCCCGTGTGCTGGGGCATTTCAGTCGGGACGTAGGGCTGTTCCCGCTGCACACGGCGGTGTACAAGATGACCGGCCTGTCGGCGGCGCGGTTTGGCCTGACCGAACGCGGAGAGATCCGTGAGGGACATTGGGCTGACCTGGTGTTGTTCGACCCTTTGCGCGTACGGGATGTGGCGGATTTCAAGGAGCCGCAGCGGGCGGCGCAGGGGATTGAGCGGGTGTGGGTCAATGGCGTGTTGAGCTACAGCGAGGGGCAGGCCAATGGTCAGCGCTCGGGGCGTTTCCTGGCGCGTAGCGGGGAGCTGGGCGGTGGGTTTTCGTCTCTGTAGTGGGGTTGCTTCCACGGGGGGCGTTGTCATGCGTTTTATCGCAGGCAATAAAAAACCGCCTTAGTAGGGCGGTTTTTTTTGCAAACCCAGTGAGTAGCCGGGGTTGCTATCTCAAAGGACGCATTCGACCTGCGTCCTAAGGCCCACGTGTTCCGGTAAGTGCGCTGGAGGTAAGGCCCAACTCACGGAGGGCCGAGTATGTCTAAGTTTGCCTGTGGCGAGGGAGCTTGCTCCCGCTGGGCTGCGTAGCAGCCCCCAAAGCATTCACTGGGCTTTCAAGTCCGAATCGGCATCAACTTGATCAGGGCCGCTTCGCGGCCCAGCGGGAGCAAGCTCCCTCGCCACAGTGATAGCGCTATTTACACCCGGAAATGACTGACCATCTGCTGCAACTGGCTCCCCAATCGCGCCAGTTCCACGCTCGACTTGGCGGTCTCGTTGCTCGCGGTAGCCGTCTGCTCCGACACATCCCGCACATTCACAATGCTGCGGCTGATCTCTTCAGCCACGGCACTTTGCTGTTCGGCGGCCGCCGCGATCTGCTGATTCATCGACTGGATGTTCGACACCGTACGGGTGATGTTTTCCAGGGAGGCGCCGGCCTTGCGGGTCAGCTCGACACTGCTGTCGGTGAGGCTGCGGCTGTTGTTCATCACGTTGGCCACCTGCTGGGTGCCGTTCTGCAAACCGGCGACCAGTCCTTCGATTTCCTCGGTGGATTTCTGCGTGCGCTGGGCAAGGCCGCGCACCTCATCGGCGACCACGGCAAAGCCACGCCCGGCTTCACCGGCACGGGCGGCCTCAATGGCGGCGTTGAGGGCCAACAGGTTGGTCTGCTCGGCCACGGCCTTGATCACGTCCATCACGCTGCCGATCTTGTTGCTCTCTTGTTGCAGGTGCGACATGGCGTCGGTGGAGCGCGCCACTTCGTCAGCCAGGCGCTCGATCTGGGCGATAGCTTCGGCGACCACCTTGTCACCCTCGCGGGCTTGGCCGTCAGCGTCGGAGGCCGCCTGGGAGGCTTGCTCTGCGTTACGCGCGACTTCCTGCACCGTCGCGGTCATTTCATGCATGGCGGTGGCGACCTGATCGGTCTCGACCTTTTGGCTGTTGACGCCCGCGCTGGTCTGTTCGGTAACGGCCGACAACTCTTCGGCGGCACTGGCGATTTGCGTCACACCGTCACGGATGCCGCTGATCAATTCACGCAGGGTGGTGCCCATACGCTGGATACCTTGTTGCAGCACGCCCAGTTCATCCCGGCGGGTGACCTGAATGTTGTGGCTCAGATCGCCGGAGGCGATGCGCTCGACCACCGCCAGGGTGTCTTGCAGTGGGCGTGTGATCTGGCGGGTGATCACCCAGGCAGCGATGATGCCAACCAGCAACGCCAGCAGGGTGCTGATCAGTTGCAGGCTGCGCGCCTGGGTACTTTCGGCATCGCGACGAGTGAGCTGGATGTCATACAGCTTGTCACTGAGCGTGACGATGTCGGCACCCTGGGTGGTCATTTCGGCGCGGGCAGCGACGATATTGGCGTTAGCGGCCTTGTAGTTCTGCAGGGCGCTGCGGTAGGCGCCGAGCGCGGTTTCCAGCGCGCTCAGTGCGCTTTGCTGGCTGGCGCCGAAGACGCTGTTGAGGTCTTTCAAGCCGGCAATCGCCTTTTCAATCTGTGCGGCGGCGCGGGCTTCGGTGTCCGGGTTGGCATCGCCGGTGTAGCCGCGCACTTCAAAGCGTGCCAGTTGGAACTGCATCTTGGCTTCGGCCACGGCCTGGAATTGGGCCAGGTGCTCCGAACTGTCAGGCATTTGCTTCACGGTGGCTTCCAACGCGTTGATCTGGGCGTTGGCGATATCGGCCTTGTCGCCCATCACCTGGCGTGAGGCGTTGCCGTTACGGTAGGCCTCTCGCATTTTGTTCAGGGATTGTTGATAGGCAGTGATGACACCTTTCTGCTCGTTGAGCAGCTTGAGGTTTTCCGGGCTCTTGAAACTGTCCAGCAGCTTCTGTTGCTGGGCGGCGAACGTATCCAGGTTGGCTTGTACATTCTGGGCCACGGTCTCGTCGCCGTTGGCGAGCATGTACTGCAGGCGCGCAATGCGCAGTTTGGTCAGCGAGGCGTTGAGCTGGGTAATGTCGCTCATCCAGTTGCTGCGGTCGATCAGGCCGCCCAGGCTGGTCCAGCCGGTCAATGCCAGGATCGAGGTGAGGACAAGCACCAGGCCGAAGCCCAGGCCCAGTTTGAGGTTGACGCTGATGTTACCGAACCAGCTGTTCATTGAAAGCTCCGCAAAGTGTGATCTGAATGCTGGGCGGTGTTGTTGTTTGAGCCAGCTGAGGTATGTAGGCCATATCGGCAGCACGGCCAGAATCTGAAATGTCTTTTGTCCGGTAGATCGAAAGGGGCCCCCGGCCGACGGGCGGGCAGGAGCCCCTGAGGCATCACGGTGCCGGTGTCAGATGGATCTCGTACTTGAGCGCTTCGATCAACTGGCTTTGATAGACAAAACGCTTGTCGCGAATCCCCTCCCACCGATCGATGAAGAACTGGCCCATGTCATCGATCTGAATCGGCGTGACCACGATGTCGCCACTGTTGGAATGGTGCACCAGGTTCGTCTCGTAGGCCGATGGCCGCTCGATGATGAAGTGCCCTTTGAGGCGCAACCGCTCGCGGCTTGGCGGTGCGGGTGGACGCATGGCGCGCCTGCCGGCGACACCGACCTGCAGTGTGAAGTCGCTGCGCAAGGCCAATGAGCTGGTCTCATCTACGATCCAGCCGCCCTGTTGCAGGGTGCGTGCAGTGCCGGCGGCGGCATCGCGCACATGCAGGCTGACGGCATCCTGCAACTGGGCAATACCGGGCACCAACAGGTTCATATCGGTGTGCCCGCTGCCCATGAACGCCACCCACTTATGGGGCCCGAACGCCGCCTGGTCGGCCTTGATCACTTCGTTGGCGAAATAACTGAACAGCGTGTTGCGCGGGCTGCTGCCCCTGGCCCCTTTGGTGTGGTAGCTGGCAGTGCAATCCAGGGCGCGCACGCGCAGCCCGTATTTGTTGGCGGCCTTGATCACGTTGGTATAAGTGTTCGGCCCGGTGTACATGAGCATATGGCCCTGGTCCTGGGCATTCAGGTAGGCCTGCAAGCCGCTGGGCATTTTCAGCGTGTCGTGCAGGATATCCAGTTCGTGCTGGTGCAGGTCGGTCAGCAGGTGTTCGACATAGAGCGTTTTTACCCCCTGTTTCTTCAACAGCTTCATGTGCTTGATCAGGAACTCCTTACTCGACTGCGCCGAGTGCGCTTCTCCGATGACAAGCCCGAGTTTTTGTTGAAAGAGGCGCTTGATCAGGTCCTCTTCGCTCGCAAGGTTGGCCAGGTAAGCCAGGGCACTGCGTCGTGGCGCTGTGTACCCGGCAAAAAAGGCTTCGGCGCGTTCGATCAAGCGCTCGCGAATACGCATGAACTCAGCGAACGTGGCCTGGCGAGGGTCGCCCTGATGCAAGGCGTAGCGTGTATCCAGGCCACGATGAGACGCTGCCAATTGCCCGGCCTGCTTCTTCATGGCGTGGGGCATGTCGAACTCGTTGAAGTGCGTGGCGCCGGCCGTGACCGCAGGGGCCTGCGCCACTGCCGGTTGGGCGCGCACGTGCAGGTTCGTCGACAGCGACAACGTGAGGTGCCCCCTGGACTGCGTCGCAGGCAAGGTGTCGACCCAGACGCCCACGGGCTGGTCAGGTGCCACGTCTTGAACGCGCAGCGCCAAGGTGTTTTGCAGATCGGCCAGGCCGGTGGTCATCGCGTGGCTTCCCATACGGTCCTGTTCGACCAGGGCGATCCAGCCTTCCCCGGGGCGATTTTTCACGTTGCGCGCAATTGCCTGGTGCGAATAGAAATTTCGCAGCCGGCTCGAGCGTGGGATAAGCCGCTCGCCGTCGCCCAGGGCCAGCACGTGCTCCATGTGGTAGGAGCTCGACGCATCCAGCCCATCGATGATCACGTTGTGTTTGTGCGCTTCAAGCACCAGCTTGCGGAAACTGAAAGGCGCATCGGCAGCGAACCCCAAGGCCTGATCGACCCTGGCCAGATGCTCAGTGATGCGTTCAAGTGCCACCGCGACATTGCCTTCGACTTCGCGGTTGAGGATCTTCAGTTTGCTGCGAAACACGTCAACCGGCAGGTTTTCGATGTACAGCCGCTTGAGCCCTTGCTCGGCCAGGGACTGCATGTTTTCGATCAACAATTGTTTGCTGGCGATGGACGCATTATGGGCGCCGATGAGCAGCTGTTTACCCGGCGAGAACAAAAGCTTGAGCAGTTCGGCGTGCGCGGTTTCTGCGGCCACTGGGGGGACTTGCGGCTTGATGGGGTGTACGCGGGGACGCAGGAAGAAAGCCTCGGCATCCTTCGTCAGTTGCTCGATCTGGCCGACGTAGGCATTGCGTAGCGGCTGCAACTGGTCGTAGACGTAGCGCTGGGTAGCGCCGATGACGTCGGGATCCCAATTGGTGACCAGCCGGGCTTTGAAGCCTTCATCGAGTACGGCTCGGAAATATTTACCTTCGCTGGGCGAAATCTCGTATTTCGCCAGAGAGTCGTCGACCTCTTCGGGTAGCAGCTCATATTTCTTGCGCCCGCCACCGGTCACGCCGGAACGCACCCAGCGACCCTCGGTATCCTGGTTGACCAAGCGTGCGGTCGAGCGCATCTGGCCGGAGGCCGGGTCCTGGCGGTAGAGCAGGTGACGGCCCAGGGCGTCCGGGGTGGGCTTGACCCAGTAGGGCTGGCCATCGAACAGCAGCGGTTGCATGTCTGGCGGGCTGGTGGGTTCGAGTTGTTTGAGCAGTGCGCTGTCAGCCGCCTGTTTGCCGGTTTTGAGTGTCGGACGCAGTGCGTTGAACGGCCCGCGAAAGGCAGGTCTCAAGTCAAACAGCAGCGCACCGCCCAGGTTGGCCAGGTACCCGATGTAATGCAGCAATGCACCGTCGCGGTCACCCTGGTGCCACGCGTTGAGCGCGAGCAGCGCATCCTTGAAGGCGAGCAACCCGCCCAGGGTCAGGCTGAGAATCGGAAAGGGAATGGTCGCGATGGCAGTGACCCATTCGACGCAGGTCCAGACAATGCCCATGATCATCTGCGTACGGTTCACCGTAGCGGCGTGGACGTCGTCGATCCGGCGTTGCAATACCATGTTGTAGAACTCGTGACGCAGGTCGGTCAAGGGCGTGACGCGCTCGATGCTGTCGTAATGGGGGCGGCTGGGGCTGGTGCGGTTGATGTCGTCGGGCAGGCCCTTCTTGGCGGTTTCGAGTACATCCCGGATACGTGCCTGGGACTGCTGCGCGGTGCGGCTACAGAAGTATTCCACCGCACCATCGAGGGTCTTGAGCAGGTAGTTGAACAGTTTCGCTTCACGAAAACTGATGCCATCCGGGGCATTCGGGGTGTACAGCAGCACCGGGTTATCCGCGTGGCTGAACAGGTAAACGCCCATGACCCAACTGCCGTCGATAAACAGGCGATGTATTTTGTAAGTGGTGCGCTGGGTCACTGCACTCTGGCCCAGGCTGCTGATCGCCTGGGTCAACCAAGTCAGGTCGACATTGGCGATATGCCCTTCGAGGCGTGATTGCAGAGCGGCATTTTGCATTTGCAACTGGGTGATCTTCAGCGTGGCATTGCGCCTTTCGGTATAGCCCGGGCTGCTGGCGGCCTGCAATTGCGTGTGTACCAGGTCGGTGTAACGTTTGCCGATCCATGCGCCTCTTACTGCGGCCGCGACCTTCTGCGAGGTCAGCGCGCTCAGGTCGACACCGGGCGGGCCACGAAACGTCGCAGAGCTGGAAAAGTCTTCGTTGATAAAACCCACGTTGTCCGCGTACCCGTCGCGATACAGTTCGGTATAGGACACAGGTTTCGGCCCTTGGCCCAACAACGGTTTGGGGGTGTAGGCAAAAACCAGGTCCGGGTCGACCTTGTTGTGCGTCCGGCCCAACAGCTTGTTGAGGCTGAGGGTGGCCTGTTCATGCACATACGCGGCAAAGGTCGGGAAGTTGGCCTCCGCATCCGGCCGGGCGTTGTAGGTGCGTAAGGCGCCTTCGGCATCTTCGGCGAGGCTTGTCAGGCGGATGCGCTCAGTTTGAGAGGCGGAACGCAGCCAGAGCGGGCTGCTGTATTCATAGTCGTCGATCAATTGCGCCATCAGGTGCTCGACCATGGCGTCCAGGCAGGCATTGTGCGTGCAGGGCGTACCCAGGGTGACTTCCTCGTGCTCCATGGCATCCGGTCGAAAACCCAGCTTACTGGCGACAATGCGCATGGTCGGCCGAAAGCGCTGTGGCACTTGCTCCAGCAGGTAGTCGACCATGGTTTTTCCGTTATGCCGGGTCGTGTCCGCCGCCCAGGCGAGAATGTGCGTCTGGCATTCGCGCAGGCTGTTGAAGCCGATAAACATTTGCCCCCTTGGTGAGTCGGGAGTGCACAGCAGCAAGCGTTTGGGTTGCCCGTTGGTGTCGTTCTCGCGCAGCAGCCACAAGTCCTTGAGCTGCGCGCCATGCAGCAGCACGGTCTGCGCACGCAGCGCCGAGCCGGGCGTGCTGCGCAATTGTTCAAACAATTGATAGTCGGCGGCGCTCAAGTGGCCTTGCAGGTTGGCGGTATAGGCCAACAGTGCCAGGCGTCGATCGAGCATGGCTTTGGTCGCCTGGCGGATTTCGGGCGTAGCCATGGCTTTTTTCTGCTGGGCGGCAAACTCCAGGCGCGGGTCCAGCGGTTGCAACAGGTCGAGCAGACTGTGTGGCGTGAGGTGCGCGTGGCGACCTTGCAACGGTGCGCCGGCGTAGCTCAGGGTGGTGTGCTTGAGAAAGGCTGAGCCGGGCAGACGGTCGTCGCTGTGCAAACCCGCGAGGGCGACATCCACCAGGCTGCGCTGTTGCACGTAGGCGCCCACGTCCGCCACTTCGCGGCGGGTGGTGACGAGCAGTTGCTGCGGGTCGAGGTCATGGATCTCCAACTGGTCGGCCAATTGTTCGAGCAACTGGTAATGGGCCAGGGCGCCAGGGGTTATCCAGGGGCCGAACAGTTCGAGAAATGTCTGCCGGGCCTGGTTGTACTGGACGATGCAGTCCGCCAGGTTGGCTTGCTTCGCGTCATCGGCGTTGCGGTACCAGTCGGGCAAGCTTTTATGCAACGCCCACTCCAGCAGGCGCTGGCGCCGCATTGCCAGGCGCTGGGACAGGTCGGGCTGGGCCGCACTGATAGCGGCGTCCAGCTCTTCGATCAACTGCGCACTGTCAGTTCGCGGGTTATTGACCAGGCTCAGCGCAAGGTCGATGTCCAGGCGACGTTTGTCGAGCAGCGCCTGGTAGCTGTGTTCGAACACCAGCAGGTCGTTGATCGGCCGCAGCTCCAGCGGCCAGATGTCGGCGACGCCCAAGTGTTGATAACGCACCGGCAAGTGCCGGAGGATTTCTCCGCGCTCGGCCATGTTCGCTTTCAGGCTCTGGTCGAGTTCGAGCAGGGTATCGAACCCATACAGGCCCGCCGATGGCGTAAAGAGCAGTACCGGGCCGAGCGCGGCATCGCTGGTCAGGCTATCGACCACCGGGCTCGGCTGGCGCGTCAATACAAATGCGCCGGCGAATTCGACGCTTTGCTCCTGATAGGTGAACGTCAATGCATAGATGCCCGGTCGCAACGACGGCACGCGTGAGCAATCCTCAAGCATGCGCAGGTCGACCGGGTTCAGCAGATGATCCTTGATATTGAGGCTGGCCTCCCGTTCCAGTGCCGTGCTGCCGGCGGCGTAGCGCATGAAGGTCTGACGGCCTTGACCGGTGACGGAGCTGGTGTCATCAAGGTCTTGCAACTGTTCGTTCAGTTTGGCCCGCAGGCGGGTCAACAACGCCTTGCCGCCAGTTTGGCTGAGGTCGACTTGGGCCAGGTCCTGATAGAGCGCGCGTGCCTGGTCGAGGAAAGTGTGGTTGGCTTGCTTGAGCGTGGCGTTCAATTTTTCCAGGTCAGTCAGCTCCTGGGGCGGTGGGGCAGGCTTGCTGGCTTGGCTGCGCAGGCTCGGATCAATCTCAAGCAACTGCGCGTGCAGTTGCTCAAGTTGGGATGCAGAGGGTGTGCTCATGGCACCGTCTCCAATGTGATGGAAGGAGCCTCAGCATGAGATGCCGGCTTGGAACGACGGCGGTAGATAGGTACGTGCGCAGGGCTCATCACAGACGACGCATGTGTGCTAGTCTGCTGGCCCTTTTAGTTCTGGGCGGCGCGGGAAACGGCGTTTTCCTGTGTGGCCCTACAGCGGAGCCTCTTCATGTCCGAAGTTAATCTGTCCACCGACGAAACCCGCGTCAGCTACGGTATCGGCCGTCAGTTGGGCGACCAACTGCGCGACAACCCACCACCGGGCGTGAGCCTGGACGCGATCCTGGCCGGCCTGACCGACGCCTTCGGCGGTAAGCCAAGCCGTGTGGACCAGGAGCAAATGGCTGCAAGCTTCAAAGTCATCCGCGAGATCATGCAAGCCGAAGCCGCTGCCAAGGCTGAAGCCGCTGCTGGCGCCGGCCTGGCATTCCTGGCGGAAAACGCCAAGCGTGATGGCATCACCACCCTCGCTTCCGGTCTGCAATTTGAAGTGCTGACTGCCGGTACCGGCGCCAAGCCAACCCGTGAAGATCAAGTACGTACCCACTACCACGGCACCCTGATCGACGGCACTGTGTTCGACAGTTCCTACGAGCGCGGTCAGCCTGCAGAATTCCCGGTAGGGGGTGTGATCGCCGGCTGGACCGAAGCCCTGCAACTGATGAATGCCGGCAGCAAGTGGCGTCTGTACGTGCCGAGCGAACTGGCTTACGGCGCTCAAGGCGTTGGCAGCATTCCACCGCACAGCGTTCTGGTATTCGACGTCGAGCTGCTCGACGTTCTGTAAGATCTGCTGATTATCTGTGGGAACGAGCGTGCTCGCTCCCACAGAGTTTTGCGGGTGTGTTCATGGATGGAACTTGCCATTGAGCTCCGTCGCCGGGCGCAACGCTCGGGCATAGCAGAATAGAAACAGGTTTCTCACCACCTCTTTCAGCACACCGGGTTCACTTGAACTCAAGCCGTTGACGTCCAGGTCACCCTGATCCTGCAGTTCGTTCAACGCTTCTTCTTCCAGTACTGCGCAAACCTCACCGGTTTCCCGATGCAGAATCCGCAGGTAGGGGTGTGGGCGGTCCAGCCAGGCATCGATCAAATAAGTCATGGTTCATTCTCCTTGATGGGTTTCAATGAGAATAATTCTTATTCGTCGAATAGCAAGTGTCTATTGGCGGTTTTCTGGGTTTTCTGGAGGGACCGTTGCGTTCGGTCAAAGGAGATGGCGAAACGCCACCCCGCGGCGGGCGCGGGATGGAACCAGCAGATTCAGACCTTGCGGACGAACTCGGACTTGAGTTTCATCGGGCCGATGCCGTCGATCTTGCAGTCGATATCGTGGTCGCCGTCGCACAGGCGGATGTTCTTGACCTTGGTGCCGACCTTGACCACCAGGGATGTGCCTTTGACCTTGAGGTCCTTGATCACGGTGATGGTGTCGCCGTCTTGCAGGACGTTGCCCACAGAGTCTTTCTTCACGGTTTCGTCGCTGGCCGCTTCGGCTTCGCCGTTGACGGACCACTCATGGGCGCATTCCGGGCAGATCAGCTGGGCGCCGTCTTCGTAGGTGTATTCGGAATTGCATTTTGGGCAGGGTGGCAACGTGCTCACTAAAGTTCCTTGAAAGTCAGGAGGGCTAAAAGTCGCACATTATATAGGGAATTGGGCCAGGGGCGGGAATGGGTAATAGGCTTGAATGTGGGAGGGGGGCTCCCACATGCAGGTATTTCAGTGTGTCCGCGCGACCGCGAACTCACTCAGTTCGACCAGGGCGTCCCGGTATTCGCTGGCCGGCAGGGCTTCCAGGCACGCGATGGCACGTGCCGCGAAGTCGCGCGCCAGTTGCGCGGTGTAATCCAGGGAGCCGGAGGCTTCAACGGCTGCGCGGATGGCTTCCAGGTCTTCGATCCCGCCTTTCTGGATCGCCTTGCGTACCAGCGCAGCCTGTTCCGGGGTGCCTTCACGCATGGTGTAGATCAACGGCAGGGTCGGTTTGCCTTCGGCCAGGTCGTCGCCGACGTTCTTGCCCAGGGTTTCTGCGTCGCCACGGTAGTCGAGCAGGTCATCCACCAGTTGGAACGCCACGCCCAGGTGGTCGCCAAAGGTGCGCAGGGCTTCGGCCTGTGCGGCGGTTGCGCCGCACAGGGCGGCTGCGCTATGGGTCGAAGCTTCGAAGAGCATCGCGGTTTTGCCGCGAATGACTTCCATGTAGGTTTCTTCGGTGGTGCTGGCGTCGCGGACCTTCGACAGCTGCAATACTTCGCCTTCGGCGATGATGCGCGTGGCTTGTGAAAGAATTTTCATCACGGGCATCGAACCCAGTTCGACCATCATTTCGAACGAGCGCGAGTAAAGGAAATCGCCCACCAGCACGCTGGGAGCGTTGCCCCACATGGCATTGGCGGTCTCGCGACCCCGACGCATGCCGGACATGTCGACCACGTCGTCATGCAGCAGGGTGGCGGTGTGCAGGAACTCGATAGTTGCTGCCAGCAGGCGCAGGTCATCGCCTTGGCGGCCCAGGGCCTTGCCGCACAGCAACACTAATAAAGGACGCAGGCGTTTACCGCCCGCCGACGTAATGTAGTCGCCAATTTTGGAGACCAGCGGCACTTTAGACGTCAGCTGCTGCTTGATGATGCCGTCGACGGCGCTAAAATCGTCCGCGACCGCGCGGTAGAAAGCTTGGGGTTGCATCAGCGACAGTCGCTCCAGAAGGGTTGCGCGGCATGCTAGGACCCTGACCCCGCAGTGTCAAGGCGCGATGGACGGCCACTTGCAAGGCCTCTATAGCTTGCGTACAATCGCGCACCCTGAACTTCCTGGGCAGCACCTGCCTTACGCAATTGCATTCGGGACGTCCATCCCATGCAGCCATGCCAGCCAATACCTCTTCTTATAAAGAGCTGGGTGAGCAGGATTATCGGAGAAATACCATGTCGTACGCAGTAATTGTTACTGGTGGCAAGCAATACAAGGTCGCCCCAGGTGAATACCTGAAGATCGAAAAACTGGAAATCGCTACCGGCGAATCCGTTACTTTTGATCGCGTTCTGTTGGTCGCCAATGGCGATGACGTGAACATCGGCGCTCCAGTTGTTGCTGGCGCTACCGTTGTGGCTGAAGTGATCTCCCAAGGTCGTCACGATAAAGTCCGCATCATCAAGTTCCGTCGTCGTAAGCACCACATGAAGCGTATGGGCCACCGCCAGTGGTACACCGAGATCAAAATCACCGGTATTCAGGCTTAATTTCAGCCTAATTCCTCACTAGGAGAATTGACTCATGGCACACAAAAAAGCTGGTGGTAGTACCCGTAACGGTCGCGACTCAGAAGCCAAACGCCTTGGCGTGAAGATGTATGGCGGCCAGAAAATCATTCCGGGCAACATCATCGTGCGTCAGCGCGGCACCCAATTCCACGCCGGTTACGGTGTAGGCATGGGTAAAGATCACACCCTCTTCGCGAAAATCGAAGGCGTGATCAAGTTTGAAGTAAAAGGCGCTTTCAACCGCCGTTACGTGAGCGTTGTCGCAGCTTAATCGCGAGATCGCTGGAAAAGCCCTGTCTTGCGACGGGGCTTTTTCGTTTGTGGAGTGAGTCTCTTGCAAAGCTGTTTGTAATGGGCGAGAGCAGCAGGATTTGCGGTCGTTGCTTGAGGTCGCTGCGCTCATTTTTGCAAGAGTCTTATGTCTTGGTTTCTTAAGCTCGTCCAAGAGGCGAGAGGCGTTTTGTTATGAAGTTCGTTGATGAAGTTTCCATCCGAGTAAAAGCAGGCGACGGCGGTAACGGTTGCATGAGTTTCCGTCGCGAAAAATTCATCGAAAACGGTGGCCCCAACGGCGGTGATGGCGGTGATGGCGGTTCCATCTACATGATGGCCGACGAAAACCTCAACACCCTGGTCGACTACCGTTACACCCGGCACTTCGACGCCGAGCGTGGCTCCAACGGCGGCAGCACCGACTGCACCGGTAAAAAAGGCGAGGACCTGGTACTGCGCGTACCGGTCGGCACCACGATCATCGACTCCGCGACCCAGGAAGTGATTGGCGACCTGACCAAGGCCGGCCAGAAGCTGATGGTTGTGCAGGGCGGCTGGCACGGTCTGGGTAACACCCGATTCAAGTCCAGTACCAACCGTGCACCGCGCCAGACCACACCGGGCAAGCCGGGCGAGCAGCGTGACCTGAAGCTGGAAATGAAAGTACTCGCCGACGTGGGCCTGCTGGGCCTGCCGAACGCCGGTAAAAGTACCTTCATCCGCTCGGTCTCGGCCGCCAAGCCGAAAGTCGCCGACTACCCGTTCACCACCCTGGTGCCGAACCTGGGCGTGGTCAGCGTCGACCGTTGGAAAAGCTTCGTGATCGCCGACATTCCCGGCCTGATCGAAGGTGCTTCCGATGGCGCGGGCCTGGGCATCCGCTTCCTCAAGCACTTGTCGCGTACCCGTTTGCTGCTGCATCTGGTCGACATGGCCCCGCTGGATGACACCAGCGCGCCGGACGCTGCCGAAGTGATCGTCAACGAGTTGACCAAGTTCAGCCCGTCCCTGGCTGAGCGTGATCGCTGGCTGGTACTGAACAAGTGCGATCAGATCCTCGAAGAAGAACACGAGGCCCGCGTCAAGGAAATCGTCGACCGCCTGGAGTGGGAAGGCCCGGTCTATGTGATCTCGGCCATCGCCAAAGAAGGCACCGAGCGCCTGACCCGCGACATCATGCGCTACCTGGAAGACCGCGCCGACCGCCTGGCGGCCGACCCGGTGTACAAGGCCGAACTGGCCGAGCTCGACCAGCGCATCGAAGACGAAGCCCGTGCTCAGCTGCAGGCCCTGGATGACCAGCGTGCCCTGCGCCGCAGCGGCGTGAAGTCGGTCCATGACATCGGCGACGATGATTGGGACGAAGAAGACGTGGATGATGAAGATGGCCCGGAAATCATTTACGTGCGCGACTGATTCGTTGCGATAAACTTGAACGCCGCTCCTTATAGAGCGGCGTTTTGGTATCCGGGTATAACGTTATGGGCGGCGCTGGGTCGCGCGGCCCTCACTTTAAGGTTGAAGATGATGCGGAGCAAAGTGACAGGTGCGCAGCGCTGGGTCGTGAAGATCGGCAGTGCGTTGCTGACGGCGGATGGCAAGGGGCTCGATCGCGCAGCCATGAGCGTCTGGGTCGAGCAAATGGTGGCCTTGCATGAGGCCGGTGTCGAGTTGGTGCTGGTGTCGTCCGGGGCGGTTGCCGCCGGGATGAGCCGCCTCGGCTGGACCGCGCGACCCAGCGCGATGCACGAACTGCAAGCCGCCGCCGCCATCGGCCAGATGGGCCTGGTGCAAGCCTGGGAATCCAGCTTCGCCGAGCACGGCCGCCACACCGCGCAGGTCCTGCTGACCCACGACGACCTGTCCGACCGCAAGCGCTATCTCAACGCTCGCAGTACCTTGCGTGCGCTGGTGGAGCTCAAGGTCATTCCGGTGATCAATGAAAACGACACGGTGGTCACCGACGAAATCCGCTTCGGCGACAACGACACCCTGGCCGCCCTGGTAGCCAACCTGGTGGAAGCCGACCTGCTGGTGATCCTCACCGACCGCGACGGCATGTTCGACGCCGACCCGCGCAATAACCCCGACGCGCAATTGATCTACGAAGCCCGTGCCGATGATCCGGCCCTGGACGCCGTGGCCGGCAGCGTCGGTGGCGCCCTGGGCCGTGGTGGCATGCAGACCAAGCTGCGTGCCGCACGCCTGGCTGCGCGTTCCGGTGCGCACACCATCATCGTCGGCGGGCGCCTGGAGCGTGTGCTGGACCGCCTCAAGGCCGGTGAACGCATCGGTACGCTGCTGTCGCCGGAGCGCGGCATGCTGGCTGCGCGCAAACAGTGGCTGGCCGGCCATCTGCAAACCCGTGGCACCCTGGTGCTGGACGATGGCGCTGTGTCGGCCTTGTCTCAAGGCAACAAGAGCCTGCTGCCGGTGGGCGTCAAGCTGGTGCAAGGCAGTTTCCGCCGTGGCGAGATGGTCGTGTGCGTCGCGCCGGACGGCCGTGAGATCGCCCGCGGCCTGGCCAACTACAGCGCGCTGGAAGCGCAGAAAATCATTGGGCAATCGTCTGACGCGATTGTCGGACTATTGGGTTACATGGCCGAACCGGAACTGGTTCACCGCGATAACCTGATCCTGGTTTAACCAAAGGAATACACGATGCGCGTAATGAAGGGATTGCTCGGCCTGCTGCTGGCCATGCCGCTGCTGGCTAGTGCCGAAGAAATCGGTCAGGTGTCGACGGTGTTCAAGTTCGTCGGCCCCAACGACCGCATTGTGGTCGAGGCGTTTGACGACCCCAAGGTTGATGGCGTGACCTGCTACCTGTCCCGCGCCAAGACCGGCGGTGTCAAAGGTGGCCTGGGCCTGGCCGAAGACCGCGCCGAAGCCTCGATTGCCTGCCGCCAGGTCGGGCCGATTCGCTTCAAGGGCGAACTCAAGGACGGCGACGAAGTGTTCAAGGAGCGCACCTCCCTGGTGTTCAAGACCATGCAAGTGGTGCGCTTTCTCGATAAGAAGCGCAATACCCTGGTTTACCTGGTCTACAGCGACCGTTTGATCGAAGGTAGCCCGCAGAATGCAGTGACTGCGATTCCGATTTTGCCCTGGCCTACCGCTCAGTAACTCGCAGGCGAGTTTTGCAATCGGCGTCTATGATTGCAGGCTTGCGGGTTGTAATCTCGCAGAGCCGCAATGCGAAGAACATGGGATATCTGGAGTTCGTCATGAGCGCTTTCCACGACCTGAAACTCAAAGCTTTAGACGGACATGAGCTGCCGCTGGCGCCTTTCAAGGGGCAAGTGGTACTGGTGGTCAACGTGGCCTCCAAATGTGGCCTGACCCCGCAATACGCGGCGTTGGAAAACCTCTATCAGCAGTACAAGGACCAGGGTTTTACCGTGCTTGGCCTGCCTTGCAACCAGTTTGCAGGCCAGGAACCGGGCACCGAGGAAGAAATCCAGGCGTTCTGCAGCCTCAACTACGGCGTGACGTTTCCATTGGGCAGCAAGCTTGATGTGAATGGCCATGATCGCCATCAGCTCTACCGCTTGCTGGCGGGCGAGGGCGCAGAGTTTCCTGGGGATATCACCTGGAACTTCGAAAAATTCCTGCTGGGCAAGGATGGGCGAGTGCTTGCACGCTTTTCGCCGCGCACCGCGCCGGACGATCCAACGATCGTCCATGCCATCGAAAAAGCCCTGAGCTGAACATCTCTCGGTGTTGCTTCAAGCTGCAAGTAGGCCGCTCTTCTTGAGGCTTGCAGCTTGCCGCTGCCTCCATATCCCTTAATCACCCAGATCAATAGTGCTATGAAGCACCTTGAACTCACCATATTATCGGCATCATAAATCCAGTCTCCCGTGGAGCGCTTCCATGCCTGTCCAAGCCTTGTTCAAACCGTTCCAGCTCGGTGCACTGACGCTGTCGACCCGCGTAGTCATGGCGCCGATGACCCGCTCGTTCTCCCCAGGTGGCGTGCCCAATTCCAAGGTCATCGAGTACTACCGCCGCCGCGCTGCCGCCGGCGTGGGGCTGATCATTACCGAAGGCACTGTGGTGGGGCATCAAGCGTCCAACGGCTACCCGAATGTTCCGCATTTCTACGGTGATGCCGCACTGGCCGGTTGGAAAAAAGTGGTCGACGCCGTACACGCAGAAGGGGGCAAGATTGTCCCGCAGCTGTGGCATGTGGGCAGCGTGCGCCGCATCGGCACCGAACCGGACGCCAGCGTGCCGGCATATGGTCCGATGGAAAAACTCAAGGATGGCGCCGTCGTTGTCCATGGCATGACCACCCAAGACATCAAAGACGTGATCAATGCCTTCGCCCAAGCCGCCAAGGATGCCCAACGCATCGGTATGGACGGCGTGGAGATCCACGGTGCCCACGGCTACTTGGTGGACCAGTTCTTCTGGGAAGGCAGCAACCAGCGCACCGACGAATATGGTGGCAGCCTGGCCAACCGTTCGCGCTTTGCCATCGAGTTGATCCAGGCGGCCCGCGCCGCTGTCGGCCCTGATTTCCCGATCATTTTCCGTTTCTCCCAATGGAAGCAGCAGGACTACACCGCGCGCCTGGTGCACACCCCGCAGGCGCTGGGAGAATTCCTCAAGCCGTTGGCCGACGCCGGTGTGGATATTTTCCACTGCTCTACCCGTCGCTTCTGGGAGCCGGAGTTTGAAGGCTCCGACCTCAACCTGGCCGGCTGGACCCGCCAACTCACCGGCAAGCCAACCATCACGGTCGGGAGCGTCGGCCTGGATGGCGAGTTCCTGCAGTTCATGGTCAACACCGATAAAGTTGCACAGCCGGCGAGCCTGGAAAAACTGCTGGAGCGCCTGAACAACGAGGAGTTTGACCTGGTAGCCGTAGGGCGCGCACTGCTGGTGGACCCGGATTGGGCGGTGAAGGTGCGCGAAGGACGCGAGAGTGACATCCTGCCGTTCAGTCGTGAGGCATTGACGACCCTGGTTTGAATGGCAGGTAAACATGCGGTTTTCAACGGGAGGCAAGGGGTGGAAGACCCTGCCTCCCGTTTTGTTTCAGCTATTTACTGCGTTGTCCTGTCACAGGTCGCGGTATGGGTTGTTCCCCCCGGCGGGTATGTTGCGGCTGGTTCCAGCCGTCATCCGCGCGGGGGTAGTGCGGACGGTGACTGTCGTAATCCGGTCGGGTAGGTAGCGGGCGGTTCCAGCCATAATCAGGTCGGGTGTATTGCGGTCGGTGATTATCGTAGTCCGGGCGGGTTGGGTAAGGACGGTGATTATCGTAGTCCGGGGGGCTTGGGTAAGGACGGTGATTGTCGTAGTCCGGGCGGGCTGGGTAAGGACGATGATTGTCATAGTCCGGGCGGGTTGCGTACGGACGGTGGTGATTGTCGTATTCCGGGCGGGTAGGACGCGGACGGTAACTGCCGTAATCCGGGTGGGTAGGCAGTGGCTGATTCCAGCCGTAATCCGGACGTTCAGGCCGTGGTTGGCCCCAATTGGGCGGGGTTTCCTTTCCATACATCGCCATTTCATATCCGCCGCCGGATCGCCTCAATTCGGGAGCCTGTGCAGTGTTCTGGGTCTGCGTGTTGTGGTGCAGCAATTGCGGAGCCATTGGCCCATTGATCAGTGTCGACATAACGCTCTCTATCAATTTTTCGTGAGAAATACCTGCCTGATTCGGGGTGATCCAACAGGAAAACACCTTCGATAGCAGGTGTCATGTGGGTGGTGACTGGCAGCGCGACGTTCCCGAAATATGCCGTTGTAGCTCGGTGATTCGGGGGGTACGCAGAGACGATTGCGAAGATTGGAACCGGTTTTAGGGGGCGTGCCGGGAGGCGTGGTGAACCGACTTACGGCACTCGCAGATCGTTCAGTGCAGGTGTGGCGGGTTTGGATGGGGTAAAACCCTGCGCGCACACACCACGTAACTGGTTCTCGAATTGCTCGATAATGGCTGGCCAGCCTTGGCGACTGGCATGCTGACGCGCATTCAGGCGCACCCTGCGCAAGGTCTCGCGCTCTTCAAGCAACCAGTTGGCCGCATCGCAGAAGGCTTCTTCATCCCCCGGCATCGCAGTCACACCGTTGTAGCCGTGGCGGATGTGCTGGGTCGCCGCCGCCTGATCGTATGCCACTACCCCCAACCCTGAAGCCATGGCCTCCAGCACAACGTTGCCGAAGGTTTCGGTCAGGCTGGGGAACAGGAATAGGTCGCCCGACGCGTAATGCCGGGCCAATTCTTCACCGCGCAAAGTACCGCAGAAAATCGCCTCGGGCAGTGCTTTTTCCATCGCTGCGCGCTGCGGGCCATCACCGACGATGATCAGTTTCATCTGGTGCAGTGGATACCTGTCTTGCAGGGTTTCGAAACAACGTTTTAGCAGCCCCAGGTTTTTTTCCTGGGCCAGGCGACCTACATGTAATACGGCGATCTGTTCACTGTTCAACGCCCAGCTTTCACGCAGTGTGTTATCGCGTTTGGCCGGGTGGAACAATTGGCTGTCGACCCCGCGCGCCAGCATTCCCAGGCGTTCGAAATTGCGGCGTTCCAACTCCAGGCGTTGGCTAGCGCTCGGCACCAGGGTCAAGGTCGAGCGGTTATGAAACCAGCGCAGATAATGGGTGACCATGCGGCTCAGCATGCTCAAGCCATATTGGTTCGAATACTGCTGGAAATTGGTGTGGAAACCGCTGACCACACTGATACCCAGGCGCCGTGCCGCACGCAGGGCCGATAGCCCCAACGGCCCTTCCGTGGCGATATACAGCACATCGGGACGTTGGCGCGTCCAGCGCCGCAGCAATTTGTGCATCGACGACTGGCCCCACTGCAGGCCCGGGTAACCCGGCAGCGGCCAGCCGCGGCACAGCAGCAGTTGGTCGTCGTTGGGGCGGCTCTGGTCGGCGCCCTGGCGAGGGCGTACCAGCTCGACTTGATGGCCGCGCGCGCGCAACCCCTCGCACAGGCGGCCAAGGGTATTGGCCACCCCGTTGATTTCCGGCGGGAAGGTTTCGGTAATTAAGGTGATGTGAAGCGAGGCTGTCGTCATGACCCACAGTGTCTCTGCGGGCCATGTCGTCATTGTGTCATTGGGATGATGGATTTATGACTTGGCCATGTTTTGCCGCGTCATCGCCTCGGCGCCTTGCTCGCGTACCCAGAACAACGTGGCCCCGGCCACGGCCGCCGGCATCATCAGCAGGTTGACCACCGGCACCAGCAACACCAGATAGACGATGCCGCCGAAGCTCATGCTCTGCCAGCGCTTCTGGCGCAGCCAGGCGAGCATTTCGTTCCAGCCCAGCTTGTGGTTGTCGGCCGGGTAGTCGATGTATTGGATCGCCATCATCCACACACCGAACAGCAGCCACAACGGCGCCGCGATCAGGTTGACCACCGGGATGAACGACAGGATAAACAAGCCGATGGCGCGTGGCAGGAAGTAGCCCAGTTTGCGCATCTCACGAGCCAGGGTGCGCGGCACCATCGCGGCCAGCTCACCCCAACTGAACGGCGGGAAGTCATCGGTGCCACGCACCACCACTTCAACTTTTTCTGCGAGAAAACCGTTGAACGGTGCCGCGATGATATTGGCGAGCATGGTGAAGGTAAAAAACACCATCAACACCACCAGCACCACGAAAAGCGGCCACAAAATATAGCTGAGGAAGCTCAACCAACTGGGCAGCGTCGGCATCAGGCTATCGACCCACAGGCTGAACTGATGGCCGGCGAAATAGATCAAGCCGACGAACAGCACCAGGTTGATTGCCAGCGGCAGCAGCACAAACAGGCGCAGGCCGGGGCTCAACACCAGTTTGAGGCCCTCGCGCAGGTATTGCGGGCCGGAAAGAGCAGGGGCGGGCATGGAGAACTCCGAGCAGTGGGACAAACGCGCCGACCTTACCGGCTTTGCCGGTTGGGCGAAAGCGGCGACATCAGCAGTAACAAACGTCTCGATCAACCGAGTCGACTGCATAGAGACCACCTATGAGCTGGATTGTTATTCCGTATTTCCTTAATCTTGCCCCCCTCGATACGCTGCACCCATTATTTTTCAGGGCCTGCGAGTTCAAGCCTTCCCCAAGTGCTTCGCGGTCCTTTTTTATTCCAGCCGCCTTGTTGTCCGGGCGGTCGACAGGAGTGAGTCATGTCTGATACCCGTCATTCGCGAGTGATTATTCTCGGTTCCGGCCCTGCCGGTTACAGCGCTGCCGTCTACGCTGCCCGGGCCAACCTCAAGCCGCTGCTGATCACCGGCATGCAGGCGGGCGGTCAGTTGACCACCACCACTGAAGTCGACAACTGGCCGGGCGATGTCCACGGCCTGACCGGCCCGGCGCTGATGGAGCGGATGAAAGAACACGCCGAGCGTTTTGAAACCGAGATCGTGTTCGATCACATCAACCAGGTCGATTTTTCCAAGAAGCCTTACAGCCTGACCGGCGACAGCGGTGTCTACACCTGTGACGCCTTGATCATCGCCACTGGCGCCAGCGCCCGTTACCTGGGCCTGCCGTCCGAAGAAGCGTTCATGGGCAAAGGCGTTTCCGCCTGCGCGACCTGCGACGGTTTCTTTTATCGCAATAAACCGGTCGCCGTTGTCGGCGGCGGGAACACGGCCGTTGAGGAGGCGCTGTACCTGGCCAACATCGCCAGCACCGTGACCCTGATTCACCGCCGTGAAACCTTCCGCGCCGAGAAAATCCTGATCGACAAGCTGCATGCCCGTGTCGCTGAAGGCAAGATCATCCTCAAGCTCAACGCCACCCTGGACGAAGTCTTGGGCGACAACATGGGCGTGACCGGTGCGCGCTTGAAGAACAACGACGGCAGCTTCGACGAGCTGAAAGTCGACGGCGTGTTCATTGCCATCGGCCATACGCCGAACACTTCGTTGTTCGAAGGCGTGCTCGAAGCCAAAGATGGCTACCTGGTGGTGCAAGGCGGCCGTGAAGGCAATGCGACTGCGACCAACATTGAAGGTATCTTCGCTGCCGGTGACGTGGCCGACCACGTGTACCGCCAGGCCATCACCTCGGCCGGTGCCGGTTGCATGGCGGCCCTGGATGCCGAGCGCTACCTCGACGGCTTGCAGAACGCCTCGTTCTAACCAACGCCGCAAAACCAATGTAGGAGGGGGCTTGCTCCCGATGGCCTGCGCAGCAGGCCCAGCTTTTCAAACCCAAAGCTGGGGCCGCTTCGCGGCACATCGGGAGCAAGCCCCCTCCCACATGTTAACCATCGTCCGCTCTATCGCTTAACTGACTGGCATTAGGGCTTGTCCCCTCCCATATTTTGCTTAACGCCTGACTCAGGCGCGGCGAGTCAGTGGCTGCGCGCTGAACTTCACACCGGCCAAGCCGTTGGTGATCAATGCACGGATGTTGCCATGGTCGCTGCCCTCAGGCGTCGCCACCACCGAGCGGTAATGCTCACCAAATGCCAGCAGTGCTTCCTGATCGCTCAAGCCTTCCAGCAGGGCCAAACCCAGCGTCTTGCACGACCCTTCGTTCTGCCCGGCCGCGTTTTCCACGTTGCCGTTGGTGAACGCTTGCGGCTGGTAGTCATAACCGGCAGCGACAAACGCCAAGGTATCGGCAAAAGCATGTTCGCCGCTGTTGAGGCTGGCACGCAGGGTATTCAAATCAGTCATGGGGTTTTCCTTTGGCGAACGCCGCTTGTTGGTCGGCGTTGGCTTCTTTCTGGTATTGGGCTTTCCACTCGGCATACGGCATGCCGTACACCACTTCCCGGGCGTCATCGAGGCTCAGCTCGATCCGGCGCTCGTCAGCCTCGGCCTTGTACCACTTTGACAGGCAGTTACGGCAGAAGCCGGCGAGGTTCATCAGGTCGATGTTCTGCACGTCCTTGCGGCTGTCCAGATGGGCCACCAAACGGCGGAAGGCGGCGGCTTCGAGTTCGAGACGTTGTTGATCGGTCATGGGGGTCTCTTTGAGACAGCTGTCAGCGGTTAAGCTTCAAGCTGCAAGTTGGAATGGGGTTGGCTTTTAGCTTGTCGCTTGTCGCTAACGGCTTGCAGCTAACGTTATCGACACCGATTCGGCAAAACGCAGCGCATGCGGCTTGTCCACTTCGACTTCGGCATACAGCACCGATTCGTTACTCATCACCAGGTCCAGCAACTCCTGAGTGAGGCGCTCCAGCAAGGCGAAGCGATTGCCTTCGACGTGGGCGATGATGGCCTTGGTGATGGTGCGGTAGTTCAGCGCGTGGTCGATGTCGTTGTCACGCACGGCTTCCTGGGCGGCATACAGGATCGTCAGGTTGATCAGCACATCCTGCTTGTTGAGGATTTCGTCCTCGTTGATACCGATAAATGTGCGCAGGCACAGGTCCTTGACCCGGATGCGCGCCATGCCTGGTTGAAGTTGTGGCATTGCTATTTGCTCCGTCCAATCAGTTGCAGGAACTCCATGCGCGTGGTGTTCGACTCGCGGAACGCGCCGAGCATCACCGAAGTGTTCATGGTTGAGTTCTGTTTCTCCACACCGCGCATCATCATGCACATGTGCTTGGCTTCGATCACCACCGCCACGCCGGCGGCCTGGGTGACCTGCTGGATCGCGTCGGCAATTTGCCGCGTGAGGTTTTCCTGGATCTGCAGGCGCCGCGCATACATGTCGACAATGCGCGCCAGCTTCGACAGGCCGAGCACCTTGCCGGTTGGAATATAGGCCACATGGGCCTTGCCGATAAAGGGCAGCAGGTGGTGCTCGCAGAGTGAATACAGCTCGATGTCCTTGAGGATCACCATCTCGTCGTTATCGGACGCGAACAGTGCGCCATTGACGATCTCGTCCAGGTTCTGCTCGTAGCCGTGACACAGGTACTGCATGGCCTTGGCGGCGCGCTTGGGCGTGTCGAGCAAGCCTTCGCGCTGCGGGTCTTCGCCCAGGCCCTTGAGGATCTCGCGGTAATGGTGGGGCAGGGATAAGGTCATACGACATCCTCAAAAACGGCTTACTTGATATGCCGCCCACCGTTGACGGTCAGGGTGGTTCCGGTGACATAGGGGTTGTCCAGCAGGTAACGCAGGCTCTGGTAGATCACCTGCGGCCCGGGTTCGATGCCCAGAGCGGACTTGGCCAACACCTTGGCGCGGTAGGCGGCGTCGTCGTCCTCGTTGAACATTACCATTGCCGGGGCGATGCCGTTGACCTTGATCAGCGGCGCGAACTGCGCGGCAAACGACAGCGTCAGGCTGTCGAGCCCGGCCTTGGTGGCGCAGTAGGCAATGTGCTGGCGACTGCCCTTGCGCACCACATCATCACTGATATGCACGATATCGGCAGGCGTCGAGCGCTGCAGCAACGCTGAACAATGCAGGTTGATCAGGTAGGGCGCAAGCATGTGCACGCTGAACATGTCCTGCAAGGCGCGGCTTTCATCGCCCGGCGTCTCCGCGATCCATGCCGAGGCGTTGTGGACGATCGCACGCAGGCTGTCGGTGTGAGTCTTCAACTGCGTGATAAACGCAAGAATCCCGGCTTCGCTGGAAAAATCGGCAAACAGGCCGATCGCGCCACGCTCGCGCAACGTCTGGATGCCTTCGCGCTCGCTGCGGTAGCTGAACATCACCGGGTAACCGTCATCCAGCAGGCGCTCGGCGCAGTGCAGGCCGACGCGCTGGCTGGCGCCGGTGATCAGGATCGGGGCGTTGGTTGCAGTCATGGGGGGACTCAAATCGCTGGCAGGTTGAAATGATACCAGCGACCGGCCCCCCTGTACTCACGCGGCGGCTTCAGCGGCCTTGCGCGGTGGCGTGGGATGTAGCCAGTTTGCCAGCAGGTGGGTCGACAACGGAATAAAGCAGTAAACCATCAATGGCGTGAGTGCGGCCGTGCTGACCAGCACGCGGCTGAACAGGTCCAGCTCGCTGAGCAATGGCCCAAGGCCGAAATTGAACAGCAGTGACACCGGGAAAAACGCCAGCCAGATAGCCACCGCCTGTTTCCAGCGGGGAGGGCGTGCGCCCGCGGCGCCGAACCAGCCGTCAATACCTCTGACGCGATGTTCGGACGGGTCGGCAAACAGCTCGCTGCCACGGCTCAGCCAGGCACTGCGCGAAGCGGAGAACTCCCAGGCATGCAGGGTTTTTTCGTCGGCGAAGCGGAAGATGATCTGAAATTCGTCATCGTTGGGTGGCGGGGCCAGTACGCCGGAGCCCAGGTAACCCGGGAAGTCGGTGGCCAGTTGCTCGCCTTCGCGCAGCCAGGCCATCAATTCTTCGTAGCGTCCTTTGGCCACGCGACGCGCGACCATCAAGGTAACGGGGGAGGTAGACATTGTGTATCTCCAGATAACGGGTGCGCGACACCGGGTAGGTGGCGCACGAACGAAGCTGCGGGGGTGTTGCAGCTACGTGGAAAAAACAGGCAAGGATTATTCCTGTTTTGCAAAAATGCGCCAGTGACATTGGTCTGAAGGGCACACACCTTGAAAAAGACAGTTCTAAAGGCGTTAAATGAATGCCCAGTTACCGTTGGTTTTTGTTCAAAATGCCCGTGAATACTGCTCCGATAGATAGCACTTCGCTTCTAGATCCGACCGATTCAGACCAGCTGTTTCCGATTCGTGAAGTCTCGAGATTGACAGGCATCAATCCGGTCACGCTGCGCGCCTGGGAGCGCCGTTATGGCCTGATTCAGCCCACACGCACCGAAAGTGGGCATCGGCTCTACTCCAAGAGCGATATTGAAACCGTTCATCGCATTCTCGATTGGGTCGAACGCGGTGTGGCAGTGAGCAAGGTGGGCAAGATCCTCGCGCGTGACGAGCAGCAGGCAAAACTCGTACGTTCCGAGCAGGGCACGGTCGAAAACGCAGAATGGTCGCAATGGCAGGCACGCCTGATGCAGGCCGTCAGTGTTTTCGACGATCGCGTGCTGGAGCAGTTGTATGGCCAGATCCTGGGCACCTACCCCCTCAGTGTGGCGTTCCAGAACATCCTGATGCCGCTTTGGGGCGAGCTGCTGCATCATCAGAACCAGTTCGGTCAGGCCAGCGAATGGTTGTTCTACGATGCCTTCCTGCGCGTGCAGGCCCTGCAGCGCCTGCAGGTGGCCTGCGCCTCTTCGGCGCCGCGGGTGGTGATGGCCGCGATTCCCGGCGAGTGTCGTAAATTGGAGTTGCTGGTCGCGGCATTACTGATCAGTCGTGATGACCTGGCCATCAAGGTGCTCGCGATGGGCCAGCCTTTTGATGAGTTGACACTGATCTGTGAGAAGACCCATCCGCGCGCGCTCGTTGTCTTCTCCAACCATTCACACCGACATGACCTGCACAAGCGTCTGAACCGGTTGGCGTTGACGCTCGATTGCCCGCTGTTTCTGGCCGGTGCGGCTTCGGAACTGGCCGAAGACGACCTCGCAGGCTCCTCCATCGGCTGCCTGGGCAACGAAGGGCGCTTGATGCAGCGCCGCTTGCAGCAGTTCCTCAACGGGCAGTTGGATACCTGAAGTCAGGCATGTACGTGGGGGTGGACCAGGCGATGCTGATGCAGGATGAACTGGCGCAAGCGCTCGATTTCATCCGCGTTACTCTGGTTCAAGCGATAAGCGAACAAGCCCCGGGCGGTTTCCCGCTCCAGCGCGCCACGCAAGGCAATGCGTTCGTAACCTGACGGGCTGAACCACAGGGAAAAGGTTTTTGGCGGCTTGGCCCGGCCCCGAAACTCCACCAGCACACCCTTGAATGACACCTCATGCACCCAGAGCGCTCCCGGGTTGCCGCGTACATTTTCCAGCGGCACCGGTGCTTCAAGGGCCAGGCGCCAGGGGCGGACCATCGGCCCATCTTCGAAAATGCTCGGCACGCCCAGGCGCAGATGCACCGCATGAAACTCGTCTTCAACCAATTGCAGGGGAAAGGTGAGCTGCTGGTTGTCGAACTGCGCCTGGATGGTGACATGGTCATGGGCGGCCAGCCGCGTGAGCAAATCGCGGATCTGTGCACCGCCATTGACGGTCAGGCTCGACCCGGCATCCCGCAAGTTGAGTTGCGGGTTATGTTGCATATCTTGGATGAAATCCAGTTCGTCCTGCGTCAAGAGAGCGTCGCGGTGCATTGATGTAGCTCAAGGGTGAGGCATTAAAAAGCCATTATCGCTCTAAAGACTGCATTTTTTACAGTTTGTTAAATCCACTCGTCGCCTTGAGCGCCGCCAGCTCGCGTTTAAGCTCGGCCACTTCGGCCTCCAGCTGTGTCACGCGCTGCTGGGCTTTGACTTGGGTGGTGACGTCTTTTTGCACACCGACGAAGTAGGTCTGCTTATCCGCTTCGTTGTACACCGTGGAAAGCGACAACTCGTTCCAGAAGTGGGTGCCGTCCTTGCGGTAGTTGCGCAGGATTTCGCGGCAGGCACCGCCGCTGTCGAGGGCTTCGCGAATGGCCATCAGGGCGGGTTGGTCGCGGTCACCCGACTGCAGGAAACGGCAGTCCTGATACAGGATGTCGTCCAGCGCGTAGCCGGTCAGGCGTTCGAACGCCGGGTTGACGTAGATCAGCGGCTTGTCCTTGCCTTCGCGTTCGGCGACGACGATACCGTCGTTGGAAGCGTTGACCACCATTTGCATCAGCTTGGCGTTAATCATCGAGCGGTCCGTGGCGTGTTCTGGAGCTTGGAGTTTATGGCAAGTCTTGAATGTTGCACGTGGCGCGCTGAAAAATTTGCGCCTACTGCTAATATCCCACGCTTTCGCTCAATGACAGGATCAGATTGATGAAAGTCGCCATCCTTTCCGGCTCGGTGTACGGCACGGCTGAAGAAGTCGCCCGCCACGCCGTCGGCATCCTCAACGCGGCCGGTTTTGAAGCCTGGCACAACCCTCGCGCCACCCTGGCCGATGTGCAGGCGTTTGCCCCCCAGGCGTTTCTGGCGGTGACCTCCACCACCGGCATGGGGGAATTGCCCGACAACCTGCAACCCCTGTATTCGAGCATTCGCGACCAACTGCCGGCGGCCTGGCGTGGCCTGCCCGGTGCCGTGATCGGCCTGGGCGACGCCAGTTATGGCGACACCTTCTGCGGCGGTGGCGAGCAAATGCGCGAGCTGTTCGGCGAACTGGGCGTACGTGAGGTACTGCCGATGCTGCGCCTGGACGCCAGCGAAAGCGTGACCCCGGAAGCCGACGCCGAACCGTGGTTGGCCGAGTTGATCATCGCACTGCGCGGCTGATCGCAAGCGCGCAACAATACCAGCGTCCGCCGCGCCTTTATTGGCGGCGGTTCTCTGACACGACTTGTACTATTCTCATGGCTGACTCGTTCAGTCATCAAGCTGGCTGGCAAGGCGACTCCGCACGCCACGACGCCTGACTAGACTGGCCCCTCACTCAAAAAATAATAAGAAATGCACCAAGGAGGTCGTTGCCGTGAGCCTAGCCCCTGTTCAAGCGCCACAGAATGTCAAAGATCAGGTCAGTGCTGCCGAATGGCAGACCCGTGTCGACCTGGCGGCTTGCTATCGCCTGGTGGCGTTGCATGGCTGGGATGATCTGATCTTCACGCATATTTCGGCCAAGGTGCCGGGCACCGATGATTTCCTGATCAACCCGTACGGGCTGATGTTCCACGAAATCACCGCGTCGAGCCTGGTCAAAGTCGACCAGGCCGGCAACAAGCGGATGGACAGCCCCTACGAGATCAACCCCGCGGGCTACACCATCCACAGTGCCATTCATGAAGTGCGCCACGACGTGGTGTGCGTGTTGCACACCCACACTGCGGCCGGTGTTGCCGTCGCTGCGCAGAAGCAGGGCGTGTTGCCCATCAGCCAGCAATCGTTGTTCGTATTGTCGAGCCTGGCGTATCACGCCTATGAAGGTGTGGCGCTGAACCACGAGGAAAAGGCCCGCCTGCAGGCCGACCTGGGCGAGAACAATTTCCTGATGCTGCACAACCACGGTCTGCTCACCTGCGGCAGCAGCATTGCCGACACCTTCCTGATGATGTTCACCTTCCAGCGCGCCTGCGATATCCAGGTCCTGGCGCAAAACGGCGGCGCCGAATTGATTGCCATCGAGCCGCAGATCCTTGCCGGGGCCAAGGCGATGGTGGCAGCTGTCACAAAGAGCGCACAAGGTATGGGCGGTGCACTGGCCTGGCCGGCCTTGTTGCGTAAATTGGACCTGCAGGACCCTGGGTATAAAAGCTGATGCCTCTTGCCGAAATTCCCCTCAGAGCCTGGCGCAAACGTAGCCAGGAGTTCGTCTTTCGTGGCTACTCGATTCGTTATTGGGTGGCCGGGCAGGGCGAACCGCTCCTGATGATCCATGGCTTCCCCACCGGTAGCTGGGACTGGCATTACCTGTGGCAGCCCCTGGCGCAGCGCAACCTGGTGATCGCCTGCGACATGCTGGGCTTTGGCGATTCGGCCAAACCCCTGGACCACGACTATTGCCTGTTGGAGCAGGCGGATCTGCAGCAGGCATTGCTCGAACACTTGGGAATAGAGCAACCCGTGCATGTGTTGGCGCATGACTATGGCGACAGCGTCGCCCAGGAATTGCTCGCCCGCCACTACGAAGGTCGGTTTCAGATGGCCAGCTGCGTGTTCCTCAATGGCGGGCTGTTCCCGGAAACCCACCGCCCGGCCCTGGTGCAGAAATTGTTGCTCAGCCCCCTTGGCTGGATGATCGGCCGTGCCTTTGGACGCAATGCGATGGCCAACAGCTTCAACCAGATTTTTGGCCCGCACACACGGCCCAGTGAAAGCGTGCTGGATGATTCCTGGAGCCTGCTCAACTGCAACGACGGCCCGCGTATCCTGCACAAGCTGATCGCCTACATCCCGCAGCGCCGCCGCCTGCGTGAGCGCTGGGTGGGCGCGATGCAACGTGGCGAGGTGCCCCTGCGCGTGATCGATGGTGAGGTCGATCCCATCTCCGGCGCCCACATGGTGGCGCGTTATGAGCAGTTGGTGCCCCATGCCGATACGGTGTTGCTGGCCAACATCGGCCACTATCCGCAGATCGAAGCCCCCGTACAGGTGCTCAAACACTATTTGGCGTTTCGCGAGCGTATTGGCCCGTCTGAGTCGCGTGCGGCCTATTCCTGAGCGGCGCAATCATCCCGCTGCCTTATCGCGCACCATTCAGCCCCGGCCGACTTTATTGTGACCAGAGGCTGGGTGCCTGACACTCAGTCCATTGCCCATTGTCGCCAGCGGAGTTCGGTATGAGTGAATCAGTGCAGTTCCAGGATAAGGTCGTGATCGTCACCGGTGCCGGCGGTGGGTTGGGCCGGGCCCATGCGCTGCTGTTCGCTGCACATGGGGCCAGAGTATTGGTCAATGACCTGGGCGGCTCGGCCCAGGGCGAAGGCGCCAATGCCTCGGCGGCTGATCGGGTGGTGGCTGAAATCCGTGCGGCAGGCGGGATTGCCGAAGCCAACCATGACTCCGTCACCGACGGTGACAAGATCGTACAGAATGCCCTCGACGTCTTTGGCCGCATCGACGTGGTGGTGAACAACGCCGGCATCCTGCGCGACAAGACCTTCCATAAAATGGACGACAGTGATTGGGACCTGGTGTATCGGGTGCATGTCGAAGGTGCCTATAAAGTCACCCGCGCCGCCTGGCCGCATCTGCGTGAACAAGGTTACGGGCGGGTGATTTTCACCGCCTCCACTTCAGGTATCTACGGCAACTTCGGCCAGTCCAACTACGGCATGGCCAAGTTGGGTTTGTATGGCTTGACCCGCACCCTGGCGCTGGAAGGGCGCAAGAACAATATCCTGGTCAATGCCATTGCGCCCACCGGCGGCACGCGCATGACCGAAGGGCTGATCCCGCCGCAGGTGTTCGAGCGCCTCAAGCCGGAGCTGGTCAGCCCGCTGGTGGTCTACTTGGGCAGCGAGGCCTGCCAGGAAACGGCCGGGTTGTTCGAAGTGGGGGGCGGTTGGATCGGCAAAACCCGCTGGGAGCGCAGCCTCGGGGTGGGCTTTGACCCCGACGCCGGCTTCTCACCCGAGGATGTCGCGGCGCACTGGGCGCAGATCTGCGACTTTGAAGGCGCCGCGCACCCCAAGGACAATATCGAAGCCTTGAAAGAGATGATGGCCAACTTGCAGAAGTTCAGCCTCTGATCATTGTTCGAAAAATATACAATCCAACGGGGCGCTGAGGGCGCCCCGTTTTATTGGGGGCATAAAAAAGGCCGCTGCAAAAGCAGCGGCCGAAGTAAGACGTTGGATCAAGGAGCGATAAATCAACGTCGGTGAACACCTTTAACAGATTGAATATATTAGCCAATCCGTTGAAATCAGACTTTTCTCCCGAAGGTGGGAGCGGGCGGTTTGCCCTGAAAGCCCGCTTAGAATAATCCGTTGTAACGAAATGAGTAATAGCGGATCGGGACAAGGACTATTACCGGATTGGCAACAGTTGTCGGTGTGCCATCCATCCCTCTGATAACGGGTCATCTACCCGATCCATGGCCCTGCCCGCAGCCCGGCCAGAGCGGCTGTTCATCCTTTCGAGCGACAACGCGAATACCTCCTTGGTGCGCTTATCCCTCCTGGCGAGCGGCAGTAGGGTGGAGCCTTCTGTCACTCACCGGGGAAGACGCATGACAAAAACAACAATGCGCGCCATCTTCACGCCACAGGCGCTCGCCGCAGCGGTTGCACTGGGCTGCTGTGCCCAGGCCCAGGCGGTTTCGTTCAATATTGGCGAGGTCGAAGGGCAATTCGATTCTTCGCTGTCGGTCGGCGCCAGCTGGGGCATGCGCGATGCCGACAAGAAGCTGGTCGGCGTTTCCAACGGTGGGACGGGGCAGGCGTCCACCGGGGATGACGGGCGGCTGAACTTCAAAAAGGGCGAAACCTTCTCCAAGATTTTCAAAGGCATTCACGACCTGGAGCTCAAGTACGGCGACAGCGGCGTGTTCGTGCGCGGCAAGTACTGGTACGACTTCGAACTGCAAGACGAAGACCGCGAATTCAAGCCAATCAGCAATAACCACCGCGACGAGGGCGCGCGCTCTTCCGGCTATGAGTTGCTCGATGCCTTCGTGTATCACAACTACTCCATCGGCGACCTGCCGGGCGCTGTGCGCGTCGGTAAACAGGTAGTTAGCTGGGGCGAGAGTACGTTTATCGGTAACTCGATCAACAGCATCAACCCCATCGACGTCTCGGCCTTTCGCCGTCCGGGCGCTGAAATCAAGGAGGGACTGATTCCGGTCAACATGCTGTTCGCTTCCCAGAGCCTGACCAATCAACTGTCGGTGGAAGGCTTCTACCAGTTGAACTGGGAAAACACCGTGGTGGATAACTGCGGCACCTTCTTCGGCAACGACGTGGTTGCCCATGGCTGCAACAACAACTACACCGTCGGCAGCCCGGCGATCGCGCCGTTGCAGCCGGTGGCGGCGGCGTTCGGCCAGGGCTTCCAGGTCACTCGCGAAGGCGTGGTGGTGCAGCGTGCCAAAGACCGTGACGCCCGCGATGGCGGCCAGTTCGGCGCGGCGTTGCGCTGGCTGGGGGATGACACCGAATACGGCCTGTACTTCATGAACTACCACAGCCGTACGCCCACCGTAGGAACGATTACCGCCAACACCAGCCTGGCGACCATCGGGCGTATCGCCAATGCTGCCAACGCCATTGCCCCCGGCTCCGGCGCGGGGCTGGCCCAAAGCACTATGCTCGGTCGTGGCCAGTATTACCTCGACTACCCGGAAGACATCCGCCTGTACGGCGCCAGCTTCTCCACCACCTTGCCCACCGGCACGGCCTGGACCGGAGAGATCAGCTACCGCCCCAACGCACCGGTGCAACTCAACACCACCGATTTGACCCTGGCGCTGGTCAACCCGATTGCCGGTAATACCGCTTCGCCGATCCGCAGCTCGTTCGGCTCTGACAACTCAGGCTACCGCCGCAAGGAAATCACCCAGATCCAAAGCACCATGACCCAGTTCTTCGACCAGGTGCTGGGCGCCGAACGCCTGACCCTGGTGGGTGAGGCGGCGTTCGTGCACGTCGGCGGCCTGGAAGCCAAAACCAAGCTGCGCTATGGCCGCGACTCGGTATTCGGTGCCTACGGGTTCCAGGGCGATACCGACGGTTTCGTCACCGCCAACTCCTGGGGTTACCGCGCCCGGGCGATCCTGGACTACAACAACGTGTTCGCCGGGGTGAACCTCAAGCCCAACCTGTCGTGGTCCCATGACGTCAGTGGCTACGGCCCCAACGGCATTTTCAACGAAGGCGCCAAGGCGATCAGCGTCGGCGTGGATGCGGACTACCGCAACACCTATACCGCCAGCCTCAGCTACACCGACTTCTTTGGTGGCGACTACAACACCCTGACCGACCGCGACTTTATCGCCCTCAGCTTCGGCGTGAACTTCTGATCTGGTTTTAAGGAAGGACAAGAACCTATGCGTAAGCTATTTGCAGTGATGGCGCTGAGTGTATTGGCCGCCAACGTGATGGCGGCGGTGTCGCCTGAAGAAGCCGCCAAGCTGGGCACCACTCTGACCCCGGTCGGCGCCGAGAAAGCCGGCAACGCCGATGGCTCGATCCCGGCCTGGACCGGCGGCATTCCGAAAAATGCCGGAGCGGTGGACAGCAAGGGCTTCCTGGCCGACCCGTTCGCCAGTGAAAAACCGCTGTTCGTGATCACCGCAGCGACGGTGGACAAGTACAAGGACAAACTCTCCGATGGCCAGGTGGCGATGTTCAAGCGCTACCCCGAAACCTACAAGATCCCGGTGTACCCCAGCCACCGTACGGTCAACCTGCCACCGGACATCTACGAGTCGATCAAGCGCAGCGCGCTGAACGTGCACGCCATCAACGACGGCAACGGCCTGGAGAACTTCACCGGCAACCGTTACTACGCGTTCCCGATCCCCAAGAACGGCGTGGAAGTGCTGTGGAACCACATCACCCGTTACCACGGCGGTAACCTCAAGCGCATCATCACCCAGGCCACCCCGCAGACCAACGGCAGCTACACGCCGATACGCTTCGAGGAAGAGGTGGCGGTACCCCAAGCGATTCCGGATATCGACCCGGCCAAAGCGGCCAACGTGCTGAGCTTCTTCAAGCAGTCGGTGACCGCGCCGGCGCGCCTGGCGGGCAACGTGCTGCTGGTGCACGAAACCCTCGACCAGGTGAAGGAACCGCGCCTGGCCTGGATCTACAACGCCGGCCAGCGCCGCGTGCGGCGTGCACCGCAAGTGTCCTATGACGGCCCAGGCACGGCCTCCGATGGCCTGCGTACCACTGACAACTTCGACATGTTCTCCGGCGCTCCCGACCGTTATGACTGGAAGCTGATAGGCAAAAAAGAGATGTACATCCCCTACAACAGCTACAAGCTTGATTCGCCGACGCTCAAGTACGACGACATCATCAAGGCCGGGCACATCAACCAGGACCTCACCCGCTACGAACTGCACCGCGTGTGGGAAGTGGTCGGCACCGTCAAGCCGAGTGAGCGGCATATCTACGCCAAGCGCCACATGTACATCGACGAAGACAGTTGGCAAGTCGCACTGGTGGACCACTATGACGGCCGTGGCCAGCTGTGGCGTGTCGCCGAAGGCCATGCGCAGTTCTACTACGACCACCAGGTGCCGGCCTATACCGTGGAAACCCTGTACGACATCATCGCCGGGCGCTACATCGCCTTGGGCATGAAGAACGAGGAGAAGAGCAGCTTCGTGTTCGGCTTTGCGGCCAAGGCTGCGGATTACACTCCGGCGGCGTTGAGGTCCGAGGGCGTTCGATAATGCCTGTTTGAAACGCAATAAAAATGTGGGAGGGGGCAAACCCCTCCCACATTGGGTTTTATGCATGCCCGTCAATCAGTGTGCTGAATACTTCTTCAATAACCCCTCACCACAGGACTAGGGTAGGCCCCAGATCGCATAACAATAAAAAAGCAGGATGCAGCAATGACTGCCATGACACGCTGCCTGGACCGTCCTGGATTCATGCCCCGGCTGTCCGCCCATCATCTGTTGCGACCACGCCTGGCCGAGCCGTTGCTGGCCGCGTCGGCCCGGGTGAAGCTGCTGTGCGCGCCCGGTGGCAGCGGCAAAAGTGCGCTGCTGGCCGAGTGTGCCTTGCAGGCGCCGGCAGGCTGCCAGGTCTATTGGCTGCCCCTCAATGGCGCCGCGCTCACACCCTTGGAGTTCTGCCGGCGGTTGGCGCAGAACCTGGGCCTGCCCTTTAGCGACGAAGCTACCTTGTTGCTCGACCTTGGCCGCTGGCAGCCGCCGGGTTGGGTGTTCCTCGACGATTTTTGCCGTGTGCCCGCGCCCGAACTGGACGCCTTGCTTGACCGCCTGCTCAGCGCCGCCAGCCCGGCACTCACTTGGTGGCTGGGCGTACGGCGGCGCCCAGCGTGCAACTGGCCACGCCTGCTGCTCGACGATGAACTGTGGGAGTGCCACGAGCTGCTGTTCAGCCCAGCGGAAATCCAGCGATTGCTCGGCGCCGGGCCTACCCTCGAGCGTGTGATGCAGTTCAGTGGCGGATGGTGCGCTGGGGTGCGCATCGCCTTGCTTGGCGACGGTCATCCCGACAAGACCTTGCTCGACTACCTGCAACATGAGCTATTCAGCACCCTGCCTGCTGAATTGGCCGAAGCCTGGCGCGTGCTGGCCCACATGCCACGCTTCAATCCGGGGTTGTGTGAGCACCTGTTCGGCTTCGGTGACGGTGACCGCTACCTGCGCGAGTTGCAGGCCCTCGGTGCGTTTATCCAGCCCTGGGAAGACACCCCGGACTGGCTGCAGGTATTTCCGCCTTTGGCGCGACTGCTGCGTGAGACGCCCTGGCCGGCCAAGCGCTCCTGGCATCGACGCGCCTGCCAGTGGTTCAGCGCAGAAAGCGACTGGCAAGCCGCCTTTGAACAGGCGCTGCAGGCCGAAGAGTACGAAGTGGCGGTGAGCCTGTTGCAGCATTTCAGTTTCGAGGATTTGTTCCGCGGGGAAAACGCCGTGCTGTTGTTGCGCCTGCATGAGCAGCACGGGGATGAATTGCTGTTGG
The DNA here is from genome assembly GCF_009935975.1 of Pseudomonas sp. Q1. Classification (NCBI taxonomy): domain Bacteria; kingdom Pseudomonadati; phylum Pseudomonadota; class Gammaproteobacteria; order Pseudomonadales; family Pseudomonadaceae; genus Pseudomonas; species Pseudomonas sp. Q1. Next base: position 75,692 of record NZ_QODI01000019.1, read on the forward strand.
GCTCGGCGCAACGGGTCGGGCTGATGACGGCTGCCTTGCTGTTTGCCGGCCGCTTTGAACAAGCAGGCGTGTGTATCGACCAACTCGCACGGTTTACGCCGCAGCCGACGGCGGCGCAACAGTGCCATTTGCTGGCCCGCTGGCAGGCCCAATGGGGCTGGCTGTTGCATTTGGGCGGCGATGCCGAGCGCTCCCGCGGGCATTTTCTGGAAGCCCTGCAAGCCTTGCCCGACAGCGCTTGGACCTCACGCCTGATGTGCCTGTCGGGCCTGACCCAGCAAGCCTTGCTGCGCGGCGAACTGGACGTGGCTCAAGCCTTGAATCGTGAAGCCCTGTGCCTGGCCCGTGCCCATGGCTCGCTGATCCTGGAGGCCCTGCTTGAGCTGGACCACGCTCAATTGCTGGAGCAGCGCGGTGCGCCCTATCGGGCCCAGAGCCTGCTGGAGACGGTACAGGCCATGCTGGTTCGCCAGCGGCTCAAGGCCGGGCCACTGGCCGGGCGTATCGCCCTGCGACGTGGGCACCTGGCGTTGCGCCAAGGGCATGACGTGCTGGCGACCGAGTGTTTCACCGAAGGGTTGAACCTGTGCCTGCACAGCCACGACAAGCGCGTGCTGTATGGATTTCTCGGCTTGGCGTTGCTGGCGGCCAACCATGGCGATTACGCCCAGGCCTTTATCCAGTTGCGTGACGCAGAACGGCTGATGCAGCAACGCCATGTGCCGGACACGGTCTACCGCGCCGTGCTGTTGTTGGTCAGCGGGCATTTCTGGTTGCAGCAGGGGCGTGCCGAACTGACGGTAGAGGCGGTGCGTCGGGTATTGCGTCACTTTCGTGGCCCCCAGGCGCGCCAGGCGCCGCCGGCCACCCTGGAACTGGTGCCGCGCCTGGAGTACCTGCTGGTGCTGGCCGAGGTCAAGCTGGGGTGCGCCGATCACCCCATCGCACGCCTCAATGCGCTGCTCGAGACCACTCGCCAGCGCGGCATGCTGTGCCTGGAAACCGAGTTGCACCTGGTACTGGGTGAAGTGGCCTGGCAGTTGGGCGACCCGGCGCTGGCCCGCCATGCGCTGCAAATCGGGCAGGCCCTGGCGCAGCGTTGCCAGGTGCAGCAGGCGCTGCGCGAGCTGCGTTTGCGCTCGCCTGGGCTGTTGAGCGAATTGGGCCTGGAGGCGCCAGTGTCACCAGCGGGCGCGGCGGATAACCCCCTGAGTCAGCGTGAGCTGGAAGTGTTGCAGTTGATCGCCCTGGGCAACTCCAACCTGGAAATCGCCGACCGACTGTTTATTTCCCTGCACACCGTCAAGACCCATGCCCGGCGTATCCATAGCAAACTGGGCGTGGAGCGACGAACCCAAGCGGTGGCCAAGGCCAAGACCTTGGGCTTGATGGCCTAGCTGCGCAAGGCCTGGCGGTATTCACCGGGCGTGGCGCCCAGGGCCTGGCGAAAACGATGGGTGAAGTGGCTGGCGCTGGAGAAGCCGCACATCCAGGCGATCTCACCCAAGGGCAACCCGCCGCCGCGCAGAAAAGCTTGCGCACGCGCCAGGCGTCGCGCCAAGAGATACTGATGGGGCGGCAGGCCGAAACTCTGGCGGAACATCCGCGCAAAATGGTATTCCGACAGCGCACACAGCCCGGCCAGCTGGCCCAGGCTGATCGGGTCTTGCAGATGCTGGTCGATGTACTCGATCAACAACCGGCGCTGATGGGCCGCCAGCCCGCCTTTCAACCGCAGCCCGTCGCGTGCGCCAACCTGGCTGAGCAGGGTGTGGCTGAGCATTTCATGGGCCAGGCTGCTGGTCAGCAGGCGTTCGCCGGGTTCATGCCAGTTAAGGGCGATCAAGCGGTGAAAGCGGCGGGCCTGGGCGGCATCTTCCAGAAAGGTGCTTTCGCGCAGTTGCAGCGTGCGTGGCTCACGGTCAAGCAAGGTGACGCAGCCCAGGGCAAATTGCTCCGCGCTGAAATACACATGGGCCAGGCGAATTTCGCCGTTGATCACCCAGGCCGACTGATGCTCGGCGGGCAGGATGCACAGCTTGTCCGGCCCGCCCTTGGTGCCCGGCTGGTCACGCCGGAACGTGCCGGTGCCGCCGCCTATGTAGCAAGACAGGGTGTGATGGTCGGGCGCCTGGTAATCCTGGGCATCGTGGTGGTTGCTCCACAAGGCCGCGGACAAACCGTCACCGAGCTCGGCGCAGGCTTCCAGGCGTGCGTTGGGCGAGCGGTTAAGGGACTGAAAGACCTGCAGCGATTCCAGGGTTGGCATGGCGTGTTCTCCGACGCCTTGCATCCTACTCCGGGTGGTCGGCGCTGTGATCCCACCGCCCGACAAAAGCGCAAGAATGTGCAAGCGCAGTTGCCAGGGAGGCGGCGACACTGTGGCTCAATCGACGGAGCCCGCTATGAACCTTTTCCTGTATTTACTCACGGTGCTGATCTGGGGCACTACCTGGATCGCCCTCAAATGGCAGTTGGGCGTAGTGGCGATTCCGGTGTCGATCGTCTATCGCTTCGGCCTGGCGGCGTTGGTGTTGTTCGCGCTGTTGCTGCTCAGCCGCAAGCTGCAGGTGATGAACCGGCGCGGGCACCTGATTTGCCTGGCCCAGGGGGTGTGCCTGTTCTGCGTCAACTTCATGTGTTTTCTCACCGCCAGCCAGTGGATTCCCAGCGGGTTGGTGGCGGTGGTGTTTTCCACGGCCACGCTGTGGAACGCCTTGAATGCCCGGGTGTTCTTCGGCCAACGGGTCGCGCGTAACGTATTGATGGGCGGCGCGCTTGGGTTGCTGGGCCTGGGCCTGCTGTTCTGGCCGGAGCTGGTCGGGCATACCGCCAGCCCGCAGACCTTGCTCGGCCTGGGCCTGGCGTTGCTCGGCACGATGTGTTTTTCGGCGGGCAATATGTTGTCGAGCCTGCAGCAAAAGGCCGGGCTCAAGCCGTTGACCACCAATGCCTGGGGCATGGCGTATGGCTCGGCGATGCTGGCGACCTACTGTGCCGTGCGCGGTATCCCATTCGATATGGATTGGAGTGCGCGTTACATCGGCGCGCTGGGGTACCTGGTGATTCCAGGTTCGGTGATCGGCTTTACCGCCTACCTCACGCTAGTCGGCCGCATGGGGCCGGAGCGCGCGGCGTATTGCACGGTGCTGTTCCCGGTGGTGGCGCTGAACGTGTCGGCGTTTGCCGAGGGCTATCAATGGACCGCGCCGGCGCTGATGGGGTTGGTGTTGGTGATGTTGGGCAATGTGCTGGTATTCAGAAAGCCCAAGCCGACATTGACTCCAGCGCGCGCCACTGCTTGAAGTAGTGAGCGGGCTTGCCCCGCGCTGGGGGGCGCAGCCGCCCCAAACCCAGGCACCTCGGTCCTCCTGAAATACCGCGGCGTCTTTGTTGGGGCGGCTTCGCCCCCCAGCGCGGGGCAAGCCCGCTCACTACGGTTTGAGGCCCAGGCGTTTGGCCAGGCGGCCCAGGTTGGCGCGGTCCAGGCCCAGTTCGCGGGCGGCGCCGGCCCAGTTGTGCTGGTGGCGCTCCAGGCAGGCGCTGATCAGCTGGCGCTGATAATGCTCGGTGGCCTGGCGCAGGTCGCCAGTCACCGTGGGGGCCGTTGCGGGTGGCGTTTCGACCTCAGGTGGCGTGCTGATGTCGGGCAAGTCCAGGTCCTGGGCACTCAGGCTCAGGATCTTCGGGCGTTCGCGACAGTTGCCCAGGGCCTTCAGGGCGCTGCGTCCGATCAAATGCTCCAGCTCGCGTACATTGCCCGGCCAGTTGTAGGCCAACAGCGCCGCCTGCGCGTCGCTGCTCAGGCGCAGGCTGCCCAGGCCCATGCGCGAGCGGTTCTGCTCCAGGAAGAACCCCGCCAACAGCAGCACATCGCGGCCACGCTCGCGCAACGCCGGCACTTGTAGCGGGTACACGCTCAGGCGGTGGTAGAAGTCGGCGCGGTAACGGCCATTGCGCACTTCTTCGGCCAGGTCGCGGTTGGTGGCGGCGATCAGGCGCACATCCACCTGGTGCTCTTTGTCCGAGCCCAGGCGCTGCAACTGGCCGCTCTGCAGTACGCGCAGCAGTTTGGCTTGTACGCTCAGCGACAATTCGCCCACTTCGTCCAGAAACAAGGTGCCGCCATTGGCCAGCTCGAACTTGCCCCGGCGCTCGTTCAACGCGCCGGTGAAGGCACCGCGCACATGGCCGAACAGTTCGCTCTCCACCAGGGTCTCCGGCAGTGCCGCGCAGTTGAGGCTGATCAGCGGTTTTTCGGCGCGCTGCGAGGCAGCGTGGAGGGCTTGCGCGACCAACTCCTTGCCCACCCCGGTTTCGCCGGTGATCAGCACGGTCAGGTCGCTGCTGCCCACCAGCTTGATTTCCTCCTCCAGGCGCCTGTGGGCCTTGCTCTGGCCGATCATTTCCTTGTGCTGCTGGCCGCTGGCCTGACGATAAATCTCGGCGCGCTGGTGCTCATCTTCGGCACGCAGGGCCAGGTGTTCGATACGTGCGGCGACGTTGACGGTGGCGGCCGCGAGGCTGGCGAAGGCTTGCAGGGCATCCAGTTCGACGCGCTCGAAGCGCTCGGTATCCAGGGCGTCGAGGGTCAGCAGGCCCCAGGGGTGATCGTCGACAAACAGCGGGCATCCCATGCAGTCGTGCACTTGCAGATGCCCATGCACGCCATCGACCAGGCCGTCGTAAGGGTCGGGCAGTTCGCTGTCGCTGTCGAAGCGGGTCGGGCCGGGGCTGCTCAACAGCACGGCAAAGCGCGGGTGTTCGCTGACCTTGAAACGCCGCCCGAGGGTATCGGGGCTCAAGCCGTCGACCGCCAAGGGCACCAGCCATTCGCCGTCCAGGCGCAGCAACGCGGCGGCATCGCACGGCAGCAGGGCGCGCATGGCTTGTAGCAAGCGGCGGTAGCGCTCGCCCTCAGGCAGCTCGCGGGACAAGTCGGCGACCAGAGGCAGCAGGGTCGTGAGCAACGATTGCGCAGTCATAATGACTCCTTGTAGTCCTTATGACTATAAGTTGTAGGAGGTCATACTGACTACAAAATATTTAACTCATTGAAAAATAACCAATAAAAAGTTGGCACGAATGCTGAGTAGGTAAGGGTAATCAGTAAGAAGACCCAGGAGTCAGCCATGCTTAGTGCCCAAGACCGTGCCATCGTGAAATCCACTGTGCCCCTGCTGGAAAGCGGCGGCGAAGCCCTGATTACGCATTTCTATCGCATGATGCTCAGCGAATACCCGCAGGTTCGCCCATTGTTCAACCAGGCCCACCAAGCCAGCGGCGACCAACCTCGGGCTTTGGCCAACGGCGTGTTGATGTACGCACGGCATATCGACCAGTTGGACCAACTGGGCGACCTGGTGGCGAAGATCATCAACAAGCATGTGGCCTTGCAGATTCTGCCGGAACACTACCCGATCGTCGGTGGCTGCTTGCTGCGCGCCATCGCCGAGGTGCTGGGCAGCGAGATCGCCACCCCTGAAGTGCTCAGTGCCTGGGGGGCGGCTTATGGCCAGTTGGCGGACATCCTGATCGGCGCCGAAGCCGCCATCTACGACGAGAAAGCCCAGGCCCCGGGCGGCTGGCGCGGTGCGCGGCCGTTTATCCTGGTCAAACGGGTGGAGGAGAGCGATGAGATCAGCTCCTTCTATTTCGCCCCGGCGGATAACGGCCCGATCCTGGCGGCCGCACCTGGGCAATACATCGGCATGAAGCTGTTGCTCGACGGCGAGGAAGTGCGCCGCAACTATTCCCTGTCGGCCCTGACCGATAAGGGCCTGTACCGTATCAGCGTCAAGCGTGAAGCCAATGGGCGGGTCTCCAATTACCTGCATGACCAGATGCACGTCGGCGCGACTATCGAGCTGTTCCCGCCGGCGGGTGAGTTCACCCTGGCGGCCAGCGACAAGCCGCTGGTGCTGATCAGCGGCGGGGTGGGTATCACACCGACCTTGCCGATGCTCGAAGCGGCCCTGGCGACAGCGCGGCCGGTGCATTTTATTCACTGTGCGCGTAACGGCGGGGTGCATGCGTTTCGCGACTGGGTGGATGGCCTGGCTGCCCAACATCCCCAGCTCAAGCGCTTTTACTGCTATGCCGAGGATGACGGCGTGAGCGCGGCGGCGGACAAAGTCGGCATGCTGACCCGCGAGCAACTGGCGGCGTGGTTGCCTGAGCAGCGTGATGTGGATGCCTACTTCCTGGGGCCTAAAGGTTTCATGGCGGCGATCAAGCGTCACCTCAAGGCATTGGGTGTGCCGGAGAAGCAAAGCCGCTATGAATTCTTCGGCCCGGCGGCGGCGCTGGAGTAATTTCGCGGGAACAACGCTGTTCAATGTGTGGGAGGGGGCAAGCCCCTCCCACATTTGGATCTCTATTTGCCCAGATTAATCTGCTGTTAACCCTTGTCTGTTTAAACCACTCCCTGTGTGTAAACTTGCGGCCATTGGCACAACGACAAAGGGAAACGGGGATGAGTGACGAATTGCGTTTAGGCAGGGAGCGACGCTTTCTGGTGTTGCTGGGCATCATCTGCCTGGCGCTGATCGGCGGGGCGCTGTACATGCAAGTGGTGCTGGGCGAGGCGCCGTGCCCGCTGTGCATCCTGCAACGCTATGCCTTGCTGTTGATCGCGGTGTTCGCGTTCATCGGTGCAGCCATGCGTACCAAGGGCGCGCTCACGTTCTTCGAAGGGTTGGTCGTACTCAGTGCGCTGGGTGGCGTCGCCGCCGCGGGGCATCATGTGTACACCCAGTTGTTCCCCGAGGTCAGCTGCGGTGTGGATGTATTGCAGCCGATTGTCGATGAACTGCCGCTGGCCAAGGTGTTCCCGCTGGGTTTCCAGGTCGATGGCTTTTGCAGCACGCCGTACCCGCCGATCCTCGGCCTGTCCCTGGCGCAATGGGCACTGGTGGCGTTCGTGCTGACGGTGATCCTGGTGCCTCTGGGCATTTACCGTAACCGTCAACGCAACCACTGAGTCGCTGACGAAAACGCCCCGGTCCTTCTTGAAGGAAGGCCGGGGCGTTTTGCTTTGTAGGGATTTTGTGAAACTGCCGTGACAAGGAGCAATTTCAGGTGCGCGCAGTGTGCGACATGTTGTCACACGGAGGCTGTCGCAGGACGTTTCCGAGCCGTGCCACAGGCCATTAAATTTGCGCCAAACGCGCAAATTGTGCTGTCAATTCGTGGCGTGTAAGACCGCGCAAAGCGTGCAGTGTTCCAGTGCCGGAGCAGTCTGCGAATGCCTTGTTTTATGGGCACTTGCTCGCGTTTGGCATGCCCTTACAGGCTGTAAGGGATGTGGCCCTTTGCCCAATAACACGGCAATTTTTGTGGTTTTTGTTGAGAATCGAACGCGATAAGATCGCGAACCGTTGCAAGAATGGTGAAGGATTATTGCTGTAATCGATAAAAATTATTTCTTTATAAGACATGGTTTATACATCGCTAGCTAACTACAATCGCCCGCACTGAATGTCCGGTGCTGTTCAATATTTGAGCATTGGAGCGGTCGAGGAGCAGATGGAAGGCTCTGTGCGACCCCAGGTTCCGGCAGCCTTTCAACTATCCGCACCAAATGGAATTGGTCTGTAACAAGGCCTTTAACCACGAAATCGAATAAGAACTCACTGCAGGTCCGTGAAACGTACATATATGACGTGATGGGCAGGCTCTTATTCAATCGAAGAGAAATGCCAACCCTTGGCAGGGTGAAGTGTTGGCGATCAAAACCCAACTGCATTGCGCAAGCTGCTTTAGAGGTCGTGAGATGAGTAAAAACAGGTACCCCCGATTACTAGGCTTTTTGCCGCTGCTTGGCATGTTGTTAATGCTGGGAGGCTGCAAGTGGACCTTGCTCGACCCAAAAGGACAGGTCGGTCTGGATGAACGAAACCTGATCATCACCGCCACCCTGCTGATGCTGCTGGTCGTGGTTCCTGTGATCATCATGACCTTCGCCTTCGCCTGGAAATACCGCGCGTCGAACACCAGCGCCACCTACGCGCCGAAGTGGTCGCACTCCACCAAGATCGAAATCGCGGTGTGGCTGGTCCCGATCCTCATCATCATTGCCCTGGGTTATGTGACCTACAAGTCCACCCACGCACTGGACCCATACCGTCCGCTGGAATCCGACGCCAAGCCGATCAACATCGAAGTGGTCGCGCTGGACTGGAAGTGGCTGTTCATCTACCCGGACCTGGGTATCGCCACCGTCAACAAGATCGTATTCCCGGAGCACACCCCGGTTAACTTCAAGATCACCTCCGACGCCGTGATGAACTCGTTCTTCATCCCAGCCCTGGGCGGTCAGATCTACGCGATGGCAGGCATGCAGACCAAGCTGCACCTGATCGCCAACCAGAAAGCTGAAATGGAAGGCATCTCCGCCAACTACAGCGGTGCTGGCTTCACCGGCATGAAATTCAAAGCGATCTCGACGAGCCAGGAAGATTTCAACGCCTGGGTAGCCGAAGTCAAGGCCGCACCTAAACAGCTTGATCAAGCTGAATACGACGCCCTGGCCAAACCAAGCCAGAACAACCCAGTCGCTCTGTACTCCGCGTATGAGCCGAACCTGTTTCAGAAAATCGTCGACAAGTACGAAGGTATGAAGCCAGGCAAGCCGGTCAAGCACGAGAAGAAAGAAGTGGCCGTGGTTGAAGGTGCTGACACGGGCTCGCATTCAACTGCTGGGGCAGAGGAGTAAACGATGTTTGGTAAATTAAGTTGGGATGCGGTCCCGTTCCACGAGCCGATCGTGATGGTGACCATCGCCATGATCGCGCTGGGTGGTCTGGCACTGGTTGCAGGTATCACGTACTTCAAGAAGTGGTCCTACCTGTGGACCGAATGGCTGACTTCGGTCGACCACAAGAAAATCGGCGTCATGTACGTCATCGTTGCCATGGTCATGCTGCTGCGTGGTTTTGCCGACGCCATCATGATGCGTACCCAGTTGGCCATGGCCACCGAGGGTTCGCCTGGCTACCTGCCACCTGAACACTATGACCAGATCTTCACCGCTCACGGTGTGATCATGATCATCTTCATGGCGATGCCATTCTTCACCGGCTTGATGAACCTTGCCTTGCCGCTGCAGATCGGTGCGCGTGACGTTGCCTACCCGTTCCTGAACTCCCTGAGCTTCTGGCTGCTGGTTTCCGGCGTGGTGCTGATCAACGTTTCCCTGGGCGTCGGCGAATTCGCCAAGACCGGTTGGGTTGCGTATCCGCCATTGTCGGGCATTCAGTACAGTCCGGGCGTGGGTGTGGACTACTACATCTGGGCGCTACAGCTTTCAGGGCTCGGGACGACGCTGACGGGGGTCAACTTCCTGGCCACCGTCCTGAAAATGCGCGCCCCTGGCATGAAACTGATGGACATGCCGATCTTCACCTGGACCTGCACCTGGGCAAACGTCCTGATCGTGGCTTCGTTCCCGATCCTGGCCGCTACCATGGCGCTGCTGTCGCTTGACCGTTACCTGGATTTCCACATTTTCACCAACGAACTTGGTGGCAATCCAATGATGTACGTGAACCTGTTCTGGGCATGGGGTCACCCTGAGGTGTACATCCTGATCCTGCCGGCGTTCGGTATCTTCTCCGAAGTGATCTCGACCTTTACCGGCAAGCGCCTGTTCGGTCACCACTCGATGGTCTACGCTTCCGGCGCGATCTCGATCCTGGGCTTCATGGTTTGGCTGCACCACTTCTTCACCATGGGTTCGGGTGCCAGCGTCAACGCCTTCTTCGGCCTGGCAACGATGCTGATTTCCATCCCGACGGGGGTGAAGCTGTTCAACTGGCTGTTCACCATCTATCACGGTCGTCTGCGCATGACCAGCCAGGTTCTGTGGACCCTGGGCTTCATGGTGACCTTCGCCATCGGCGGCATGACCGGCGTACTGCTGGCCATTCCGGGTGCTGACTTCGTACTGCACAACAGCCTGTTCGTGATCGCTCACTTCCACAACGTGATCATCGGTGGTGCGGTATTCGGCTACATCGCTGGTTTCGCCTTCTACTTCCCGAAAGCGTTCGGCTTCAAGCTGCACGAAGGCTGGGGCAAGGCTGCGTTCTGGTTCTGGATCTCGGGCTTCTTCGTTGCATTCATGCCGCTCTATGCTCTGGGCTTCATGGGCATGACCCGTCGTCTGAACGCCACTACCAACCCTGAGTGGGTGCCGTACCTGTACGTCGCCATGTTCGGTGCGGTAATGATCGCCGTGGGTATCGCCTGCCAGCTGATCCAGCTGTACGTCAGCGTGCGTGATCGCAAGCAGAACATGTGCGAATCCGGTGACCCATGGAACGGCCACACCCTGGAATGGTCGACCTCGTCGCCACCTCCGTTCTACAACTTCGCCGTGATCCCTACTGCGAACACCATTGATGCGTTCACCGAAGCCAAGGAAAACGGTACTGCGTACCAGAAGCCTAAGCACTACGAACCGATCCACATGCCAAGCAACACCGCCACTGGCGTGGTGATGGGCGGCCTGTTGACCGTATTCGGTTTCGCGATGATCTGGCACATCTGGTGGCTGGCAATCGTGAGCCTGGTCGGCACTATCGGTTACTTCATCATTCACGCTGCCCGTGATGATCAAGGCTACATGGTGCCGGTCGAGACGATCGAGCGCATCGAAGCCGAGCAGCACGCTCGCCTGGTAGCCGAGAAGAAGATTCCGGCCAACCGTGTAGAAACCTCGTTGGAACAGGCTTAAACCATGTCGAACTTAGTGACCAATGCTGGACACGCCCATGTCGATGACCATGGGCACGATGACCATCACCACGACTCGGGGCCGATGACCGTTTTCGGTTTCTGGCTCTACCTGATGACCGACTGCATCTTGTTTGCGTCGATCTTCGCGGTGTACGCGGTACTGGTAAACAACACTGCCGGTGGCCCGTCGGGCCACGACATCTTCGAACTGCCTTACGTGCTCGGCGAAACCGCCTTGCTGTTGTTCAGTTCGATCACTTACGGCTTCGCCATGTTGGCCTTCTACAAGGGCAACAAGAAAGGCGTACTGAGCTGGTTGGCACTGACCTTCCTGTTCGGCCTGGGCTTCATCGGCATGGAGATCAACGAGTTCCACCTGCTGATCTCCGAAGGCTACGGCCCGCACCGTTCCGGCTTCCTGTCCGCGTTCTTCACGCTGGTAGGTACCCACGGTCTGCACGTGTCGGCAGGTCTGCTGTGGATGGCGGTGATGATGTATCAGGTCAATAAGCACGGCCTGACCAACACCAACAAGACTCGCCTGAGCTGCCTGAGCCTGTTCTGGCACTTCCTGGACGTGGTCTGGATCTGCGTATTCACCGTTGTCTACCTGATGGGGACTCTGTAATGGCTAATGCACACTCCCATGACAGCCACGATGCAAGCCACGGCAGCGTCAAGTCTTACGCTATCGGCTTCATCCTGTCGGTCATCCTGACCCTGATCCCGTTCGGCCTGGTGATGTACCCAACCTTGCCGAAGTCGATCACCTTGATGATCGTCCTGGCGTTCGCGGTGATTCAGGTTCTGGTTCACCTGGTGTACTTCCTGCACCTGGACCGCTCTGCGGCCCAGCGTGAGAACGTGATTGCATTCGTGTTCGCAGGCCTGGTGATCGTTCTGTTGGTTGGTCTGTCGCTGTGGATCATGTTCAGCATCCACACCTACATGATGGCGAAGTGAGGTAAGACCCGATGTCGCTTAAGCACTTTATCCAAATCACCAAACCGGGGATCATTTTCGGTAACGTGCTTTCTGTGGCGGGCGGTTTCTTCCTGGCCTCCAAGGGACATGTCGATCTGGCCATCTTCCTGGCTGCAATGATCGGCACGTCCCTGGTGGTAGCTTCCGGTTGTGTCTTCAACAACTGCATCGACCGTGACATCGATATCAAGATGGAACGCACCAAGAACCGCGTGCTGGTGCAGGGGCTTATTTCCCTGAAACTGGCACTGGTCTACGCGACCGTCCTGGGTGTTGCCGGTGTGGCCCTGTTGTACAAGGTGGCCAACCCGTTGGCGGCGCTGTTTGCCGTGATCGGCTTTGTCATCTACGTCGGCCTCTACAGCCTGTACCTCAAGCGCAAGTCGGTTCACGGCACGCTGGTGGGCAGTCTGTCGGGGGCGATGCCGCCGGTGATTGGTTATGTGGCTGTGACCAATAGCTTCGACATGGCCGCGCTGACGCTACTGGTGATGTTCAGCCTGTGGCAGATGCCGCATTCCTACGCCATCGCGATTTTCCGCTTCAATGACTACCTGGCTGCCTCGATTCCGGTTCTGCCGGTCAAGCGTGGCATCCAGGTGGCCAAGAAACACATCCTGCTCTACATCCTGGCCTTCCTCCTGGCGACCTTGATGTTGACCTTCAGTGGCTACGCCGGCATGAGCTACCTCGCCGTTGCGGCCGCCATGGGCATGTACTGGTTGTACATGGCCTGGACCGGTTACAAGGCGGTGGATGACACCGTCTGGGCGCGCAAGCTGTTCGTGTTCTCGATCTTCACCATCACCGCGCTGAGCGTGATGATGTCCCTGGATTTCCAAGTACCGAAAGAGCTGTTGCTGACCTACGCACACTGAGTCTTGGAGCAATGAAAAACCCCGCCTTCGAAAGAAGCGCGGGGTTTTTTATATTTTGGCGTGTCCGCGAAAAACCTGAGGGCGTCGTGCCAAACCGGACTCGCTGCGTTATCGTTGTCGTTTTTCGCGAGCAAGCTCGCTCCTACACCCACATTCTACAAATGCAGGAAGCGCAGAGATGAGTAAAAAAGCCGTTGTGGTGTTCAGTGGCGGGCAGGATTCGACGACCTGTCTGATCCAGGCCTTGACGCGGTATGACGAAGTGCACTGCATTACCTTCGATTATGGCCAGCGCCATGTAGCGGAAATTGAAGTCGCCCAGCAGCTTGCGAAGCAGTTGGGCGCCACCGTTCACAAAGTGATGGATGTGTCTTTGCTCGGCGAACTGGCCATCAGCAGCCTGACCCGCGACAACATCCCAGTGCCGACCGTGAACAGCTCGGGCGAGAGCCTGCCGAGCACGTTTGTGCCGGGGCGCAATATTCTGTTCCTGACCCTGGCGTCGATCTACGCCTACCAGGTGAAGGCTGAAACCGTGATTACCGGCGTCTGCGAAACCGACTTCTCGGGTTACCCCGATTGCCGCGACGAGTTCGTCAAGGCGCTGAACAAGGCGCTGGAACTGGGCATGGAATACAAGCTGCACCTGGACACCCCGTTGATGTGGCTGAACAAGGCCGAGACCTGGGCACTGGCCGACTATCACAACCAGTTGGAGCTGGTGCGCCATCAGACCCTGACTTGCTACAACGGCATCATCGGTACGGGGTGCGGTAACTGCGACGCGTGCAACCTGCGTGCACGGGGCTTGAATGACTACCTGCAGAACAAGGCTGAAGTCATGCAGAGCCTGAAGCAGAAGTTGCAGCTGAATTAAGTAATTCCCGCGAGCAACCGCTCACCTGTGGCGAGGGAGCTTGCTCCCGCTGGACTGCGTAGCAGGCCCAGTCTTTTCAAACCAAAAGCTGGGGCCGCTACGCGACCCAGCGGGAGCAAGCTCCCTCGCCACAGGTTACAGTGTTGCCGTGGTGCCGGTGATCCAGCGCTTGAACAATGCGCGCGCACCGTAGGCAGGTAGGATATTGAAGAAGGCAAAGCCGACTTTGATCGCGATCTGCACGTAGATCATGCTCAGGATATCGCTGGTTTGCATCGCGCCGTAGAAGGCGATGAAGCAAAACAGGAAGCTGTCGATGATGACCGCGAAGAATGTGCTGAGGAAGATGCGCAGGTACAGGTACTGGGAGTTGGTCAGCTCTTTGATCTTGCACAGCAAGTACGAGTTTATGTTCTCGGACACCAGGAACGACACCGAGGAGGCGACCAGTACCGAGGACACTTGGATGATCACGTCGTTGTACGGCCCATCCAGCTTCCAGCCCGGCAGCCCCGGCAGGAAGGTCGAGCCGTAGAGCAGGATGATGATCATCGCGTTACTGGCAAACGCAAAAAGAATGGCCCTTCTGGCCAGGCGCAGGCCGAACTGCTCGTTGAGCAGGTCCACGATCAGGAAGGTCAGCGGATACAGGAAGGTGCCCGGCGTCACGATGATGCCCAGCGACTCCAGGTAAATGGGTTTGGTCGCGGCGATGCTGGTAAAAATATAGAAGGTGAACAACAGCAGGTTGAGGATGATGTAGATCATCCAGGAGTTCTCGTTACGATCGTTCAAGTCATAGGCGGTCAGCGTGCCTCCCTGCGAATAGAACTTCTTGTACAGGTTCTTGACTTCCATTTTGTTCAGGTTGTCCATTATTTCGCTGTTGATGACTTCGCTCAGTTTCATTTTGATGACCTTGCCGGTGGCAATCACCATGATGATCGCCAGGCTCTTGTCATTCTCAAACCCCAGCAGCTTGTAGTTGCTGTTTTCAACGCTCGCTTCATACGTTGTCATTGAAGCGCTCCTCGATGATGTCGCCGATCACGCACAGGCGTTCCGAAGCGCTACAGGCGTCAAGGGTGATGAACATCTTGCGGATGGCCCTGTCGTACACCAACTTTTCCTTGCCGGGGCTCGATGTGCCTTTTTGCACGATCAATAAATCACCCGCTTCGTTGATGCCGGGAATGCCGCGCTCCAGGCGCACGCCGATCAGGTTGCAGCAGGTGCCGAAGTAGTAGGTCAACGGATACCGCGTGGCCAGTTCGCCGATACGCTTGTCCAGGTTCTGCATCACCTGGCTTTCCTTGAGCACCGGCACGGCTGCGGGATTCATGTTGCCCTGGGGGGAAACATTGCTCTCGAGGATTTCCTTGGCTTCGAAATCGACGGTCTCGATCTCGTCGTAGGAGATACCGAAGAAGTCGGAGATCTTGCGAATGGTCGACTGCTGTACGTTGACGACCTTGCCTTCCAGGATGTTGTAGATGGTGGTCCTGGTCAGGCCGGCGGCACTGCTTAGCGAAAGCTGGGTTTCGCCACGGCTTTTGATCAAGTACTTGATGTTGCTCTTCAAGTGCTCGGTTTTTTCCCGTTTGTGTATCACGTGCTCACCACTTCCCTTTAGGTATAAACGTCCGTTTTCCACACCGCCAGTTGCACGGCGTCGCGAGTGTTGCACGCGTCGGCCACAACAATAAAGTCCCGCATGCTCTGCCTCGCTGCTTTGCCGTCATCTGTGCGCGCAGAAATGAACATTTAATTGGGAAAATGTTTAAATTTCTGTTTAATTGAATGCCTCGGTTCAGGACGAATCGGCTCGCAACACCCTGGAAGGGAACCGCACTGATGGCACTCAATACCGCACCACTGAAAGACCAGGCCGACCTGCTGCGTCGTGGCCTGGCGGATCTGCACGCTGAAGACCTTGAGCTGGCGAGCATCCTCGATGCGGAAGTCACGCGACAGCACCGCACCTTATCGCTGGTCTCTTCATCCTGCGCCGTTAAACCGCATACGCTGGTGGCCAGTGCCTCGGCCTTGGTCAATGTCACGGCGGAAGGCATGCCGGGCAGGCGTCATCGTACGGGCTGCGAGAACGTCGACCGAGTCGAAGCCCTGGCCATTCGCCGGGCGCGGGAACTGTTCGATGCCCACTACGCAAGCGTGCAGTCGCACTCAGCCTCCAGTGCGATCTCCCAAGTCCTCTCAGCGCTGCTTGAACCGGGCGATACCTTGCTGGGCATGGCCCACGACCATGACGGCGATCTCGCCCTCGGCAGCCCGGCTGTACTCACGGGCGCCTATTACAAAGCCATCCGTTACGGTACCACCGCCGACGGCCTCATCGATTACGCGCAGGTGCGCAGCCTGGCCCTCGCGCATCGTCCGCGCATTATCATCTGTGGGGCGCAGGCTTACTCGCGGGTGGTGGATTTCGAGCGGTTTCGCGAGATTGCCGATGAGGCCGGCGCCATCTTGCTCGCTGACATTTCCTACATTGCCGGGCTGGTCGTGACCGGACGTCATCCCAACCCGATCAACGCAGCCCATGTCACCATTACCTGCACGCACAAGCAATTGGGCGGCCCTCGTGGTGGGCTGATCCTGTCCGGGCGCGATGCGAATACCAAGGTGCCCGGCTTGAAGTCGACCTTCAGCCGCGTCCTCGACCAGGCCGTCTTTCCTCGCATGCAGGGGGCACCGGCAGTCAATATGATCGCGGCTAAAGCGGCTGCCCTGGGGTACGCCAAGTCGCCGGCATTCGACGCCTGCATGGAGCGGGTTCGTACACTTGCCGATGAAATGGCCCGCGCTTTTCAGGCACATGACTATGACGTCGTGGGTGGGCGAAGCGAAAACCACACGGTGTTGATCCGGTTGCGCGGCGCCATGACCGGCGTCATCGCGGAGTCGGCACTGGAGGGCTGCGGCCTGCTGGTGAACAAGCATCGCGTACCGGGTGAGACGCGCTCGTCATGGGTCACCAGCGGCGTGTGTATGGGTACCGGTTCCATGGCGCAACGCATGATCGACCCGCCCGGCTGCCGGCAGGTTGTCGCGCTGATTTGCCAGGTGCTGGACAGCGTGACACCGCTGGGCGAGGAGGATTACCGGCAGGACCCTGCGGTACGCGAACAGCTGCGTTCGCAGGTGCAGGCGTTGTGTGCGAGCTACCCCATCATCGACTACCTGGAGCGCTGATCGCCCAGTGCCCGGTTAAATCAGCCGGTGTTCTCCTCGTCATACTCCTCTGTATGAGCTGTGCGAATCCATCCCCGCCTACGAGGAGTCGTTACCATGGTCAGCGTGAGTCGTCGTTCCCTTCTTGCCGTCGGCGCGGCCCTGCCGATACTCGGGCGTCTGGATTGGGCGCTCGCCAGCCCGGCGGCGGCAGCGTCTGACAAGGTATTGCTCAACTACAACGAAAGCCCCTACGGCCCCTCGGGCGCTGCTCGTGAGGCGATGCAGCGTGGGATCGTGACGTCCGGGCGTTATCCCTACCCGGACATGTACGCGTTGGCCGCTTTATTCGCCCAGCAGCAGGCCATCCCGGAAGACCATGTGGCGGTGTTTGCCGGCTCCATGGCCGCACTGCGCTACGCCGTGGTGGCGTTCACCAGCGAAGCCCGCAGCCTGGTGATGGCCACGCCGTCCTACGAGCTGCCGCGCCAGGCTGCCGAGTCGCACAAGGCGCCGGTGCACGAAGTGAACCTCGATGCCAGGCACGCCCATGATGTGCCCGCCATGCTCGCCGCTGATCCCCAGGCGGGCCTGCTTTACCTGTGCAACCCCAACAACCCGACCGGCACCCTGACGCCCAGCGCGACGATCCGCCAAGCGCTGGCAAACAAACCCGAAGGCTGCGTGCTGGTGGTGGATGAGGCGTATATCGATTTCTCCGATGCCCCCAGTTGCGTGAGCTGGGTCAAGGACCATGACGATTTGCTGGTGCTGCGCACATTCTCAAAAATCTATGGCATGGCCGGCGCGCGGCTGGGCTTGGCAATCGGCCACCCGACGTTGCTGGAGCGGCTGGCAGTGTTCGGTGGCGATAACGTACCGGCCGCGTCCTCCTTGCTCGGCGCCCGGGCGAGCCTGGAAGATGTCACGCTGCTGCCGCAGCGCAAGGCGCTCAATGCCCGGGTGCGCGAAGAAACGCTGGCCTGGCTCAAGTCCCGCGGCTTCACCTACACGCTCTCGCAGAGCAACTGTTTCATGATCGACGTGAAACAGCCCGCCGAGCACGTCATCGAGCGGCTCGCCGCACAGAACGTGATGGTGGGGCGGGTCTGGAAAAACTGGCCGCAGTGGGTGCGGGTGACAGTCGGCACCCAGCAGGAGATGGAACGCTTTCGTGAAGTGTTCGCGGGGCAGGTGATGAACGCTTAGTCGGCCAAAGGCGCAACGTTGCGACTGTGGCGAGGGAGCTTGCTCCCGTTGGACTGCGAAGCAGGCCCAGTCTTTTCAAACCCAAAGCTGGGGCCGCTGCGCGGCCCAGCGGGAGCAAGCTCCCTCGCCACAGGCATGAACGCCCTTATTGCGCGGTGATGGCGTAGCCGTCAAAGGCGCTCTGCTGTTGCAGGGCTGTCACGATGCTTTTGCGCGTGACCGGCTGCTCCACGCCGCTGTTATCGATGAAGGTTTCGCTTTCCAGTTCGGCTTCGCTGCCTTCGCCCACGAACGCAAAACCAAGGAACTCAAGCGCCTCACGGTCCACGTTCAGTTTGGAGCGTGGCGTGCGCAGCGGCAGGGTGACGCTGATGCCGTCTTTGCTGATCACAAACACTTCGGCTTCTTTCTTGGCGCGGGCCGCCTTGCCCTTGCCGGCGCTTGGGTTGCTGATGGCCTGGTGGCTCTGGTTCAGCACCTTGAGGGCCAGGCCATAGACCAGTTCCTGAAACTCGGGGTCGTCCTTGAAACTGGACAGGATGCGACTGATCGAAAACTGGCTGCTGAGGTTTTCCAGCGCAGCGTTGTCGGCGGCTTCGGCGTCCTTGAGTTGCTTGAGCTGGCCCATCAGGTCGTAGGCTTTGTCATCGTCGAAGGCATCGTGGGCCTGGCGGATAGCGACGCGCAGTTCGCGGATCTGGTCGCTTTCCTTGGAGGTGTGGAACGCGTCCAACACCATCTCGCTGATGATCTTGGCGGCAGGCACATGCTGTGAAAGATTGATGGCGTTTTCGTATTCAGCTTTGGAGTGCAAGGCGACTACGGATTCTTCGGTGTGCGAATCGGACATTGAAATTTCACTACTTCAGTAAGCGGGACAAAAAAGCGTCGCGCATTTTCAAGGGGCAGGGGAGTCAGGTCAAGGCAGCACAACGCCCTTATCGCGACGCAAAGCGTTCAGCGCCCGTTGCAGCCGTACGGCCCGTCCGCAGAACAGACCAACGGTAAGCCCCGAGATGCCACCGACCACCGCCAGCATCTGTGGCGTGCTCAACAGTAGCGGGTGCACCGCCTGCTGGTAGCCGAAATAGTACTTCACTGCAAAAAACAGCTGCGAGACCAGCAAGGTTTTCCATGTGCCTGCCAGCACCAGGGTTTCACCCTTGGCATCCAGTCGGGCACCATCGGCGTTGAACAACAACATCCCCAACAGGCTGCCCACCACAGCACCGCCCACCCAGGCGCTGCTCGAGAGGATTGAAGGCGCCAGTGACATCAGTGACCACACCACCAGCACCATCGGCAGAATCATCAGTGAACGACGATTCTCACGGCCACCCATACAGGCTTTGATGCCGTAGTAACAAATCCACGCATAAACGGCGTACACCCACAGGGGCGTGCCTTGAAGGATGTCGAGCATGGTGTGCGTCCTTGCAGAAATGTGTTGGTTTTATGCTCAGAAGGCTCAGGTAGCGCTGAAGCGGTTCAGGTTTTCCGAAGCCTTCAGAGTGCTCCTTGTATCACTTTAAGCCAACTGCCGCAGGCACGCCTCCAGGATATCCAGGCCTTCCTCCAGCACCGCAGGCTCGATGGTCAGTGGTGCCAACAGGCGGATGATGTGCCGCGACTTGCCGCTGGGCATCAGCAGCAAGCCCGCGTCCCGCGCCAGTTCCAGCAGTTGGGTCAGTTGTTTGGAGGCCGGCGTGCCGTCGGCATTGACCAGCTCGATGCCGCGCATGGCCCCCACGCCGGTCATGCGGCCCAGGTACGCGCACACGCCTTGTGTGCGCCAGGCGTGATAACGGCGGGTGATGGCTTCTTCCTGCTGTGAACCCCAGGTTTTCAGGTGGGCATCCGTCATTGCATCGAGGGTAGCCAATGCGCCTGCGCAGGCGATGGGGTTGCCGGAATAGGTGCCGCCCAGGCCGCCCTTGGGCAGGTTGTCGAGCAAAGGTTTACGGCCGACTACGGCGCCCAAGGGCACGCCGCCGGCGATGCTTTTACCGAGCAGGATCAGGTCCGGTTCGATGCCCAGTCGCGAGAACGCAAAGCGTTGGCCGGTGCGACCAAAGCCGGACTGGATTTCATCGGCAATCAGCAGGATGTGGTTCGTATCGCAGAAGCGCCGCAAGGCTTGGGCAAACTCGATATCCAGGGCCAGGAAGCCGCCTTCGCCCTGCACCGGTTCGATGATGAAACAGGCGACGTCACTGACGTCGATTTCCACGCTGAACAAGCGGTCCATGGCCTTCAGCGCTTCGGCGCAAGTGACGCCGTTGTCGGCGCTGGGGTAGGGCAGGTGATACACGGGGCCTGGCAGTACGCCGACCTTTTGCTTGTAGGGCGCGACCTTGCCGTTGAGGTTGAGGGTGGCCAGGGTACGGCCATGGAAGGCGCCGTCAAAGGCGATGACCACCGTGCGCCCGGTGGCGCCGCGCACGATCTTCAAGGCATTTTCAGCGGCTTCCGCGCCGCTGTTGGTGAGCATGCCGCTCACCGGGTAACCCACCGGAATGAACGCGCTGAGGCGTTCCATCAATTGGAGGTAGGGCGCGTGGGGCACGGCGTTGAACGCGTAGTGCGTCAGCTTCGTGGCCTGTTCCCGAATGGCCTCGACCACGCCTGGGTGGCAATGGCCGAGGTTGAGCACACCGATGCCGCCGACAAAGTCGATATAGCGTTTGCCCGTGGTGTCCCACACCTCGGCGTTCTTGCCGTGGCTGAGGCTGATCGGGTGAACGATGGAAATCGACTGGCTGATGGTGGCGTGGCTCATGACTCTCGGACTCTACAGTGGCGGGCGTTTTTTATCTAAGCCGCACGCCCGGCCCTGTCGCAAACGAAATAAAGTCGCCGGGTCATTATTAAAAGTCAGGATGTGCGCCGACGTAGTCGACCATCCAGTTCAGGAAGGCCTTCACTTTGGGGATATCGCCGGCATGTTCGGCATGGGCAATAAAATGCGCGCCGGCGCTGGGCATCGCGTAGTTCCACGGGATCATCAAGCTGCCGCTGGCCAACTCCTCGGCCACCAGATACTGCGGCACCAATGCCACGCCATAACCCGACTGCGCCGCACGGATGCACATGTAGAACGTATCGAAACGCGGCCCGTGGTAGCTGTTCTGCGAATGCAGGCCCTGCTCCAGAAACCACTCGTGCCAGGCTTCCGGGCGCGAGGTGCACTGCAACAGGGTATGGCGCGAAGAGGCATCGCTGCCCTCGGCGACGAACCCCGGTGCGCAGACCGGCACCACCGCCTCGTGAAACAACTCGATGCAGGTCGCCCCCGGCCATGAGCCCTGGCCGAAGAAAAACGCGATATCCGCCTTGGCCTGCAGCACGTCAAAAGGCTCCAGCTCGTTGCGTACGTCCAAGTGGATACTGGGATGTTTGGCCGCGAAATCCTTGAGCTTGGGCACCAGCCAACGGTCACCGAACGTTGGCTGGGTCGCGATGCGCAGTACTTCGGTCTCGCCGCCGTAGGTGAGGATATAGCGGCTGGAGATATCCACCTGGGTCAAGATCTTGTGCACTTCGGCCAGGTACAGCGAACCTGCCGGTGACAGGTACAAGCGCTGGCGCACCCGTTCGAACAGGTTGTGGCACAGCATCTCTTCCAGTTGCGCCACCTGCTTGCTCACCGCGCTTTGGGTCAGGTGCAGTTCTTCAGCGGCACGGGTGAAACTCAGGTGGCGGGCGGCCGCTTCGAAGCATTGCAAGGCGGTCATCGAAGGGGTCAAGCGTTTTGAAATCATGCAGTTCATTCCAAATCGGAAGGAGCCTTTGCCGAAAGGTCGTTTGTGGCAGGCGGGAAACCCGCCGATACTGCCTGGCATCACTATAAACCGGCGCGGGCTGTGCAGCGCCGAATAAAAAGGAATGACAGGGAGCGCCTTGCATGAACCCATTCAAAACCACCTTGGCCGTGATCGGCACCACTGCAGCCTTGGCCTTGGCCGGTACTGCGCACGCGGGCGCAACACTGGACGCGATTCAGAAGAAGGGTTTTATCCAGTGTGGGGTCAGCGACGGCCTGCCGGGTTTCGGCGTACCGGACAGCCAGGGCAAGATGACCGGGATCGACGTCGATGTGTGCCATGCCGTCGCCGCAGCGGTATTTGGCGATGCCTCGAAAGTGAAGTTCAGCCAGCTGACCGCCAAGGAGCGTTTCACCGCGCTGCAATCGGGTGAAGTCGATGTGATTTCACGCAACACCACCTGGACCAGTTCGCGTGATTCGGGCATGGGCCTGGTGTTCACCGGCGTGACCTACTACGACGGGATCGGCTTTCTGGTGAACCACAAGTTGGGCGTGACCGACGCCAAGCAACTGGACGGTGCGACCATTTGCCTCCAGGCCGGCACGACGACCGAACTCAACGTCTCCGATTACTTCCGTACCAACGGCATGAAGTACACGCCGATCACCTTCGATACCGCCGATGAAAGCGCCAAGGGCCTGGAATCCGGGCGTTGCGATGTGTTGACCACCGATCAGTCGGGCCTGTACGCCCAGCGCATCAAGATGGCCCACCCGGACGAATTCGTCGTGCTGCCGCAAGTGATCTCCAAGGAACCGTTGGGGCCGCTGGTGCGCAAGGGCGACGATGAGTGGTTCAGCATCGTCAAGTGGACGCTGTTCGCCATGCTCAATGCCGAGGAAATGGGCATCACCTCGCAGAACGTCGAAGAGCAAGCCAAGACCACCCGCAACCCCGACGTCGCCCGTCTGCTCGGCGCCGACGGTGAATATGGCAAGGATTTGAAACTGCGCAAGGATTGGGTGGTGCAGATCGTCAAGCAGGTGGGCAACTATGGCGAAGTGTTCGAGCGCAACATCGGCCAGGGCAGCGTATTGAAGATCAAGCGCGGGCTGAATGCATTGTGGAGTGAAGGCGGCATCCAGTACGCGCCGCCGGTGCGCTGATCGTTATTCCGACACCCTGTCCTTTCCCGCCGCCTTGGACCGATACAACGCTTGATCGGCCCTTGCCACCAGGGCGGCGGGAGACTCACCCGGCCGACGTTCCACCACCCCCATGCTCAAGGTGAGGGCGAACGCACCTACCGCCGGAGCCTCGTGCATGGCACGGCGGGCCTCTTCGGCCAGCGCCCTGGCAACCGCCAGCGAGCTTTTGGGCAAGACCCACATGAACTCGTCGCCGCCCCAGCGCGCCAGCAGGTCGCCCTCGCGTACGCAGGCCGACAGGCTCTCCACCACACGCACCAGGGTCTGGTCACCGACGGCGTGGCCGTGCTGATCATTGATCGGCTTGAAGTCATCGATATCCATGGCCACCAGCGCCAGCGGCGAACGAAAGCGTTCGGCGCGCTCGCATTCTTCCAGCAGCACTTTCTCCAGGCAGTAGCGGTTAGCCACGTGGGTCAGGGCGTCGCGTTCAGCCAGGGAACGGTTTTCTTCCAGTTGCAATTGCAGTTGTTGGTTGACCCGTGACAGCTCGCGGGTGCGCTCGGCTACCAGGGCTTCAAGGGACTGGTTACGTCGCTCAAGCTGTTCGATCGAGGATTTGCGTATCTGGATATCGCGATGGGCACCGACCATGCGCGCCACCGAGCCGTCGTCATTGCGCGCGATGATGTAGCCGCGGTCTTCGATCCACAGGTAAGTGCCATCGGCCTTGCGGCAGCGGTATTCGGTTCGGTAAAAGGGCGCACGATGATGAATGTAGTCATCGAACAGCATCATGACTTGCGGGTAGTCATCCGGGTGGATCACGTTCTCCCAGGTGAATACGCTGTTCTCCATGGAGTGGCGGGGGTAGCCGAGCATGTCGTACCAGCCGGGGTTGCGGTAGACGAAGCCGGTATTGGCATTCCAATCCCAGATCCCATCGCTGACCAACTCCATGACCGCGTGCAGCAGTTCGCTGTTGAGGTCGGAAAAATCGTTCCTCAGCGGCGGGTTATCGGAGGTATCGTCCATATGCGCGCTCCCTGCTTGGATTGGCTCTGAGGGCCAATCATGGTTGACGCCGATACTCCGTGGCTGGCGCTACTTTACCTCGTGGGCCGTGGGCTTTGAATAGGGCGAGAATACTGCTTTAGAGTTGTGGCTATGAGCCATCACTCATGCCGATGTAGGAGCGAGCTTGCTCGCGAAAAACGTCAACGATAACGCGGGTTGCCTGAATGAGCGCGGCGCCTGTGAGTTTTTCGCGAGCAAGCTCGCTCCTGCCAAAAATCTCAAGCAGCGTTTAAAGAACGCTTCCGCCTCCAAGGCTATCCAGATTGCCTGGGCGAGCCGCTTTGTTTCGGCGCCCGCTGAAATCGATGGCGGGGCCAGGCTCGGGCGCAGGCGTGGGTTTTACGGTTGGGGGCCGGTCAGGCGTGACACTGCGATCCGGATGCAGGGAGGCATAGCTGGGCGGAATGCTGAAAAACAAATCGATCATGGCGATCTCCGTTGATGGGAACGTGTCGAGCGGGTCGACGCTTACCCAACCTACAGAGCACTGGGCGACTGGACCATAAACGTCTCGCGTCAAAAGATGACCGAGCGTGGCGATGGCGCTGCTCCGCTGCGAAGAGGGGGCGTGTACACTCACCCTTCGATTATGGATATTCGGGATACAGGACGTTGGCACCCTTTGATCAGCAAAGACTTTTAGCCATATTGGATTATTGGCACAAGGTCGAATTTTTTGTGCCCTATGGCCTGGATCAGCGCCTGGATGAGTTGGAGGACTGGCAATCTAAGGTGATCTTGCCGCAAGCCTGTCTCGACGCCGGCTCTACCCAGTGGAATCGCATGGATGTCCCTGTTGATCAGGAGATCATCAGCTACAGCCTCTTCCTGGGCGTGTTCGACAAGTCTGCAGTGCTCTCGCTGTGTGAGAAGTTAGTAGCGGTTCCCGCACCGTTGAGTGTCGCCGCGCGCTTCGAGGAAGAGGCGCGTGCCGACCTTGAGGGGCAGACCTGTTTTGCCAGGATCAGCCTGGATAAGTCCGGTTGCCCCCTCGCCGGCTCCATCTCCATTTCTACCGCACCTTGGGCCTTGGGCCAGGCGTTGTCCCACGGGTTGGGAGCGCTGGGAGCCGCCGAGTTCGAGTCTGCCCGCGACGACTTGGTCAACCGGTTCAACAACTTCTTCGCCACTCGTGTGGATAATGCCAGCGGCCCGCTGACGGCGAGTGAAGTGCTTTCGCTGCACCAGACCCTGTGCCAGTGGGCGGGTTTTTACCCAGGGGCTGACCAGCCGCTGGCCGTACTTGAGGTCAAGACCAAGGCCAGGACCACCCAGGCGCTTGATGATGCAAGCGATCAGGAGCCCGCAACACTCCAGGAAGAAGAGGAGGAGGATGAGGATGACCCCGTCGACGACCTCGACATCCTCAACAGCTTTTACATCGGCGATCTCGAGCGGGCGATGCACAGTGTGCGGACAGGCAACGTGCCCGCCGCCCTGCGGCAGTACCTGACCCCGCTTGCCGACGATCAACGCCTGGACCTGTATTCCAACGCCGGGCGCGAGCTGTTGTACCAACGGCTGCGGCCGCGCCATTTGAGCATCGGCCACTGGTTGGGCAACGCCGAGCACCCGATGAGCCTGATGCAACAGTTCGCGCTCAATCAAGCCGGCGCAGACTTGCAGTACAGCGGCTTGTTTGCGGTCAACGGGCCGCCGGGTACCGGCAAGACGACACTGTTGCGAGATCTGTTTGCCGACAACATCGTGCGCCGTGCGCGGGTGCTGTCGGGCCTGTCGAGCGTCAATGATGCGTTCAGTACGCAGCCGCTGACTGTTCGTTTCATGGATGAACAGCGCAAGGTGTGGCCCTTGATCGAGGCCCTGACCGGTTTCGAGATGGTCGTGGCATCGTCGAATAATGCCGCGGTGGAAAACATCTCGGTGGACTTGACCAAGCGCAGCGCCCTGGACGCTGCCTGGCAATCGGTCGGTTACCTGCAACCGGTGGCCCATAACCTGGCCGTGAAGGTCAAAAAATCCGGCCCGGTTTTTCCCAAGGGCCGGGACGTTCCCTGGGGCCTTGTCAGCTGTGCATTGGGCAACGCCGGTAATCGGCGACGCTTTCGCGAAGGGCTGTTTTTCAACGAGTTCGAGCCCGATAAAGCCGAGCGGCCGCAGACCCTCTGGAAGTGGTTCGATCAGGCGCAGCCGACCGGTTTTGCTGAGGCTCGCGCCGCTTTCAGCCTGGCCGACAAGGCCGTCAGCGCCGCACTGGCTGAGCGCGAGCGCCTGGCGCAATTGCTCGAAGAGCTGGGCGATGGTACCCAGGCCAGCTACGTGGCGCAGGCGCAGCAAGCTCATACGCAATTGCGAGCGGGCGTGGAGGCTGCTGACGCGGCTGTACGCGAGAATCTGCGCCTGCAGCACGTGGAGGGGCAGGAGTGCCTGTTGCTCGTCGAACAGCAACGACTGATCGATCGCACCTCGCCTGGTTGGTGGGCGCGGTTGTGGCGCACCCAGTCTGCCAAGACCTACATGGGCCAATGCGCTGAAAATGCCAAGTTGCAGCTCGAATCGCATGCTCGTCTCAGAGCGCTCAAAAGCGAAGCGGTGACCCTTTCCTGCCAGCTCGCGAAGCTTGACGCTCAACGGCAAGCCGGTGAGCGCAGCCTGGCGCAAAGGTCTCGCGACTGGGAAACCAAAACCGCAGAGCGTGCGGTACTTGAGCAACGCCTGGGTGTTCCTGTGCTGCCTGCCGCCCTGGCTGACTTGGAGTTGCCGCAGTTTCAGATCAACGGTCTGTGGCATGACGCTCAGTTCGCTCGACTGCGCTCGGCGTTGTTCGCGGCTGCCCTGCAATTGCAGCAAGCCTGGTTGCATGAGGCCGGGCAGCCCAAAAACCGCATGCGCTCCAATCTATGGGCCATCTCCAACCTGCTGAACAACAAGCAGCCGGAAGACGCCGGCCACGTACTGCCTATCTGGCAAAACCTGTTCATGATTGTGCCGGTGGTGTCCACCACGTTTGCCTCCTTTGCCAATCAGTTTCGAGGCTTGCAAAGCGACGCGCTGGGGTGGGTGTTTATCGACGAAGCCGGGCAGGCGGTGCCCCAGGCGGCGGTCGGTGCGCTATGGCGAGCCCGACGTTGTGTGGTGGTAGGCGACCCGCTGCAAATTGAACCGGTGTTTACCCTGCCACGGCAACTGATCACGGCCTTGGGGCAACTGTCACCGTTTACCCAGGACGACAGCTATGCGCCCCATCAGGTGTCGGTGCAACGCCTGGCGGATCAAGCCAGCCGTTTTGGCACCTATGCGCCGATGATGGGGCAGCGTCTCTGGATTGGCAGCCCGTTGCGCGTGCACCGGCGTTGCTATGACCCGATGTTTTCCCTGGCCAATCGCATGGCTTATGACGACAAGATGGTCTTGGGCCTTGCGCAGCGAAACGCCCCGGACGCGCCGCTGATCGACCTGCCCAGCGGCTGGGTCGACATCCGCGGCAACGTGACCCGCAAACAAGTGGTGTACGAGCAGGTTGAATTCATGGCGAAGGTGATCGTGTGCCTGTTCCAGCGCGACCAGGCGTTGCCCGGATTGTATGTGGTGTCGCCCTTCAAGGCCGTGCGCCAGGCGTTGCGCCAGCACCTGATGCAAGTCAAATGGGCGGGGGCCGAGCCCCGGCGCACGGACCTTAAAGAGTGGCTCAAGCGTAACGTCGGCACGGTGCATACGTTTCAGGGCAAAGAGCAGGACACGGTGTTCATGATCCTGGGCGCGGACAGGGACCACGCGGGAGGCGCGCAATGGGCCGCCTCCAAACCCAACCTGCTGAATGTGGCGCTGACCCGCGCCAGGCATCGGGTCTACCTGGTGGGTGACATTGAGCTGTGGGGGG
This sequence comes from Pseudomonas sp. Q1, assembly GCF_009935975.1. Lineage (NCBI taxonomy): Bacteria > Pseudomonadati > Pseudomonadota > Gammaproteobacteria > Pseudomonadales > Pseudomonadaceae > Pseudomonas > Pseudomonas sp. Q1. The sequence continues at coordinate 103,402 of NZ_QODI01000019.1, forward strand.
CGTTGGAGCACTTCTCCCTGGCTGCGCGTGGCGAGCATGCGCTGGCCCGGCTCACGCGTAATGCGTTCGGCATCCTTAACAAGAGCGGGCGGGCACAAGCGACGCCCGACCGCTTGGGTCAGGCCTGAGCGTTGTCGTGGAGGCGTGGCACCGTAAAGCGGAACTCACTGCCACGCCCCACCTCACTTTCAGCAACGATCTTGCCGCCGTGAGCCTGCACGATCCCTTGGCTGATATACAGCCCCAGGCCAGTGCCGGTGGGGTTGTTTTCGGTCTTGGTCCAGTAACGGTCGAAGACGTGAGGCAATTGCTCGGGTTCGATGCCCTCGCCGGAGTCGCGTACCGAAAACACGATCTCTTCGCCATGGCTCATGGCGCTGATACCGATATTGCCCTGGCGCGGGGTGAACTTGATGGCGTTGCCGATCAGGTTCGACAGGACCTGGAACAGCCGCTCCGGGTCCGCGTTGATCCGAAGGCCCGGCTCGGCGTTGAACGACAGGTCGATACCTTTCTCCAACGCCAGTGGGGACAGCAGGGCATAGGCTTCCTCGAACATCTGGCTGACATCCAGCGCCACCGGCTTGACCACGTAACGCCCCGCCTCGATTTTCGAGGTGTCGAGCAGATCATCCAGCAACGTATTCATACGTCCGGCGGCTTGTTGCATGGTGTCGATGGCCGACGAAATCCGCCGTGACGTGTGCGGGCCGTCAGAGCTGAAGGCGTTTTGCATGATGCCGCAGAGCATCGAGATGACGGTCATCGGGTTTCGCAGGTCGTGGGAGACCACCGCCACCAGCTCATCACGGGCGCGTACGGCCTGTTGTTCACGCAAAACCTGGCGGGCCAGGTCGTTTTCCAGGGCCGAGCGGCGCAGGTCATTGGCGGCAAAGTGGTCGCCATGGCTCCATTTGGTGGAAATACCGGCCATTTCCACCTTCCAGATTTCAAAGGACGTACGCGGGCGAAGGCGCAAGCCGGCGTCAGAGCTTTCCAGGTCGAGGGGCTTGTTCGGGTCGCCGCTCCAGTTGACGTTCTCGATGACCTCCGGGCGGAACCACAACACGCCGTTATCCACAGGCTTCGGCAGGCTCATGGCCAAGACTCCACTGGCGACCTGTTGAAACGCTGCGGCGGGTGGGTAGACCGACACCAGGTTATGGCTGGAGAAAACCGCTTCGCCGCTGTCTTGCAGCCATTTATGCAGCGCTCGGATCTGCGCCGGTTCCGGGCAATTGCCGAAACTGTGCAGTTGCCTGTCTTCGATGATCGCCACACCACCGGACAGCGTCAGGTCCATCAGCACTTGGCCTTGCTGGGCCAGGCCGTCGAACACGTTGCCTTCGCAGGCTTTCATGGCTTTGTCGAGGGTGGCCAAGGCGTCGATTTTTTCTTCGCGCTGACGGTTCAGTTCCAACGCTTCCATCGCGCTGATCTGCAGTGACAACACCTGGCCGATAGTCTGGCAGGCGCTACGCAGTTCGTTGGGCACCAGCAACGGCTCGCGGTTGCCGCAACTGATCAGCCCCCAAAGCTTGTCGCCCTTCATCAGCGAAATGCTCATGGACGACAGCACACCCATGTTTTGCATGTACTGGCAATGAATCGGCGACACGCTGCGCAGGGTGGCGAAACTCAAATCCAGCGGCTGGCCGGTGTCCGGGCGCAACTTGGGCACCAAGGGCACTGGCTCGTAGGCCGCATTCGGGATAATGCGCAGCCAGTTGGTGCGGTACAGTTCGCGGGCCTGTTCCGGAATGTCGGACGCCGGGAAGAACAGCCCGTTGAACAGCTCCATCGACGGTGCCGAGGCTTCGGCGATCACCTGGCCATGGCCTTCTTCTTCGAAACGATAGATCAGTACGCGGTCGTAACCGGTCATGGCCTGGATTTCGGCCACGCTGATTTCGTACAGCGCCTGCAGGGTTTTCGCCGATTGCAGGCGTTTGAGCATCTTGCCCAGGTCACTGGTGCGGCCATTCAGCGCGCGCGGCTTGAAGTGCTCCAGCCGCGGTTCGAATTCCAGCACCAGTACATTCTGGTGGCGATGCAGCAACCCTTCGAAGGGCTCGCCATTGAAGGTGACGTGCAGCGCTGGCGCGTCGAAAAACGTATCGTGCTCGGCTATCGATTGCACGGCCTGGGCGAGGTCCATCACGATCAATGTGTGCAACGGCTGGCCCAGCAGTGACTCTGGCGCGTGACCAAACAGGCTGCCGACGTTGGCACTGACCTGGATGATATCCAGGCCCGGCTCCGACAGGGTCAGCAGTACGCCGTGGGGCTGGATGGCGCCGGGGAAGCGGATCGGTTCGTCGGCGCAGTTGGCCAGCAGTTCTTCAAAATCATCGGGTTTCATAGCAGTACCTCCTGGCGTTCGAGCCATTGCTCAAAGCCGCTGAATGTCGAGCGGGCAGCAATGACCGCGCGCGCTTTGGCGTCAGCGTCCAGTGGCAGGCAACCCAGGTAATCGAGAAAGTCTTTCCAGCGTCGACCGGTTTCGGCGCCGTAGACGTTAAGAAATGCGCCACCGTTGTCGGCATTCACCGCCAGGCGCTGGGCCATTTCCCGGCGTAATACCTGCCCTCCGAGCGTCGCGCCTTCCAGCACGTAAAGAGCGCCGAGGCATGCGGCGGGGGTGTCGAGCGTCGGCAGTTGGCGGCAGTAGGGCAAGGCCGCTATGGCTTCGTCGTCCAGGCCGAGGGCTTTCAGGTCGTTCACCAGTGTCGGTGTTTTCACACGCTGTGCCGGGTCAAAGCCTGCGGGGATCAGGCCGCTTGCGTACAGGCTGACTTCAATCGGTGCATAAAATCCGTAATACGCCTGGAGCAAGCGCTGATACCACTGCGCGTCCAGGTGTTCGGAAAAAAACGGCAAGCGCTTTTCCAGCGCGACATGCAACAAGCCGGTGCCTGTGCGCAACGCTTCCAGCAACGAGGGCGCACTGACGTCATGGGCCTGTGAATGCATTCAATAAGCTCGAACTGTGGGCCTGTCGGCCATGAATGACGCGTGGAAATGGGCGACGATTCTACACAACTCATGGCCGGGTTCTGCGCGAAAGGCGAAAACACTGACCGGCGGATCAGAAAAATCGCTCCTGGCTTCACTAACGACCTTGGCACGTACCGCGAAGTTCACTGCAAATGATAGCGTGGTGCTATTAATGCATCGAGAAACCTTGCCGCGTCAGCTCCGTTTGCACGCAATCAAGCAAATGCTCGACGCTCCACGGTTTAGGCAGGAACCTCACCGACTTGCCCAACTCAGCCGCCAACCGGGTATTGCCGGAGGTCAGCACCACTGGCACATAGGGCCAGCGATGGGCCACGACTTTGCTCAAGTCATACCCGTTGAGTAAACCCGGCATCTGGATATCGCTGACAATCAGGTCCACCGGGGCATCGCCGCGTTCCAGGTAAATCATGCCTTCATCAGCCGACGGAAACGACGTCACCCGAGCACCGAAATCTTCCAGTACATCCACCATCAACGCCCGAATGATTTCGTCGTCTTCCAACACTAAAATTGCTGGCTGAGCCATGATTTTTACTTCACCCGCTGATAACAACTAGATGGAGTGGGACCGGCTCGAATAGGTTCGATCCAGGCTATCCAAAACGATGAGTGGTCATCGGCGCGCACGCCTCAAGGCATGGCCGACTGACAAACAGGCATAATCGCCCGCTACACCTGATGTGGAGTCGCCCATGAAGTACGCCTTATTGACCTGTGCCCTGATGCTCACCACCGGCCCGGCCTTCGCTGCCGGGGATGCCGAGGCGGGCGGCAAGCTCTTCACCAAGACCTGCGGCGGCTGCCACAGCATCGGCGAGGGCGCGCGGGGTGGTTTCGGCCCGCAGCTCAACGGCATCATCGACAGGCCCGCCGGCACCACTACGGACTATCAGTACTCCGATGCGATGAAAAACTCCGGCGTGGTCTGGACCCGCGACAAACTCGCCGCCTATATCGAGGCGCCGAAGAAAGTGGTCAGCGGTACGCGCATGATTTTCTGGGGCATCAGTGACCCGCAAAAAATCCAGGACATCCTGGCGTACCTGGAAACCTTCCAGCCCAAGTGATTACTCGCGCACATTCCTGAACAGCATCAGCCGCGCACTTTCATGCAGCCCCCGTGTCAGCGCCTGCAAGCGCTGGAACGCTTCGGGATGCTGCTGGGCGACGTCTTCGCGAGGCGTCGGCGAGGCCAAGTCATGCAGCGTCGGTGAACTACCGTCGTGCTGCATTTGCAGGAGGAAGCGCCGGGTGACCCCGCCAATAATCGGAAATGTACCTTCCTGCAGTACCAACGGCACCATGCGTTCGCCTTCCGGCGCCGGTTGCTGGATATCCCGGCCCATTGCGCCATTGGTAAACGGCACGCCCGCCAGGCCGGCCACGCTGGGCAGCAGGTCGGCCAGGCCCACCGCTTCTTCGATCACGCGAGGCGCAAGACCGGGCGCGTGGATCAGCAACGGCACGTTGTTGCTTTCCAGGCCCAATTGCTCGAAAGCCGGGGCCATGTGCGGGATCTGGCTGATGCGCGTGTTGTGGTCGCCGAAGAACACAAAAATACTGTTGTCGTACCAGCCGCCGGCCTTGGCGATTTCCATCAGGCGGCCGATGTTGTAGTCCAGCAGCCGCACCGCCTGGTATTGCTCGACGCTGCGTGAACCGGCCGCCTGGGCTTGCTCCAGCGTGACATCGTTTACCTGGAAACCATCGTTTTGCTCAGGAATGGTGAAGGGACGGTGGTTGCCGGAGGTTTGCAGGTAGGCGAAGAACGCCTGGTTCTTGGGAACAGCGCTTAGCAGCCGATCGCTTTCCTTGAACAAATCCAGGTCGGAAATACCCCACACGTCCACGCGTGGCGAGCGCCAGTGGCTTTCCTCAAACAGTTGCACGCCGTCGATGCTCTGGCGGATCAGGGCGTTGATATTCGCCCAACCGGCGTTGCCGCCGATCATGTAGAACTTCTGGTAACCCTCGAACGCGTTGATCAACGTGTGTTGGCGAGTGATCAACGGGTTGCGGGTGGCGGTCTCCCGGCGGGTTACGTCGGGCACGCCTGTGATGCTCGCCCAAACGGTTTTCGCCGTGCCGGTGACGGGCACATAGAAGTGTTTGAACAACCAGCTTTGCGTCGCCAGTTTGTCCAGGTTCGGCGTGGGGTTCAGCGGGTTACCGTAGGCACCCACGGCACTGGTGCCGAGGGATTCGAGCATCACAAAGATCACGTTAGGCGCCCGCTCGCCGGCCAGGCGATAGGGCTGCACGGCCTGTTCGCGGGTAAAGTTCAAGCGCTCGGCATCGGGTTGGTCGACGCCCAGGTAGTGGGCGACTTGCGGGTACAGCTCGCGCACCTTGGCTTCGTCGAATTGCGCCTGGCCGACCTTGAGCGTGTCGTACAAAAACAGCACCGGGTTCAGGCCCACCGCAGCCACCTGGCTGTTGCCGGAAAAGAAGGCGTCGCTCCAGCGCAGGGGCACCGGGTTTTCCAGGTTGAGGTTAGCCACGCGGCCGAGCAGGGCCAGCAGTACCGCGATGACGCCGGTCACTGAGACAGGGGCCAGCGCCAGTTTGCCGATGGGCTGGGCTTTGCGGTCCAGGGTCAGTCGTTCCAGGCAGACCAGCGCCCACACCCACAGCCCCACGGCGCTCAGCCAACAGGCCGTTATCCACAGCACCGGGTAGGTTTCCCACACCATCTGTTGAGAAATCTGCGCGTCTTGCAGGTAACGAAGCACGGTCGCGTTGATGCGTGTCCCCAAGTAGGCGTAGTGGCCGAAATCGATGATGTACACCAGGCCGACCACCGCCAATACCAGCACCAGATAGCCGCGTGCCAGCCAGCGCAGGGCCGGCAGCGTGGTGAGGTTCCAGCGTGGCAGCCAGGCCAGCACGGCCAGTGGCAACAGGATCAACACCGCCAGGCGCAGGTCGAACCGCAGGCCGATGCCCAGGGTTTCCAGCAGCCCTGGCGTGTTGACATCCAGGCCCGAAAAGCCCACCACAAACACCAGTCGCAGTGCCGCCAGCAACACAAACACCAACCCGATCGCACCCACGCCGTAGCGCAGGCGGCGTGATTGCAACGCACCCATGTTTCGTCCTCATTTTTTGAATCGATGCAGCGTGTATCAGCCAAAGCGGCTCTGGCCGTGCCGACGCCATCGCGAGCAAGCCCGCTCCCACAGTTTGAGTTGCGATAGACCCGCGACCAGGCAGTAACCCGCCAACAGCGGATCGACCAGATAATCCCAGTAGTTCTCCGAAGCCTTGAGCCGCAAGGCGAATGCCAGGGTGCCCAGCGCCAGCATCCAGACGCAAAGGGCATTGCGTAGCCACACCAGTAACAACGCGGCAGCTGCCACCATCACGATCATCGGGCGCGGGTTGAAACCCCAACGGTAAGGGTCGACATACGTCAGCCCCAGCGTGGCCGGATACAGCAGCAGGCTCAGCCCACCGAACAGCATCAGCAGTTGCAGTTGATTCCTGGGCTCAAGCGCTTGCAGCAGCCCCAAACGGCAGAGCGCGACCCACGCCAGCAACACCAGGGTGCTGATGGCCAAGTCATCGGTGAAGCTGCGCACGTAGGCAGCCAGCGGCAGTTCATGCACGGGAATGAAGCTGAGCCCTGCCCACATCGGCAACAACCATGGCCTCCATCGCCGGGTGAATCCCAGCGTGCTGGAGAGCACAAAGCCCAGCAGCACAAAACTCAAATGGGCTTGCCACAACGACATCATCACAGACGCTCCGCGAGCCAGGCTTCGTTGAAGCTGACGTGTTTGATAAAGGTGTTATTCCAGGAGTACACCAAGTGGTACATGCCGTCCGGGCTGCGGCTGAAGTAGGGGTATTCATATTCGAATTCACAGCCACGGGGCTTGCACACGCGGTAGTCCAGGTTGCTCAGGAAACGTTGTGCCAGCGGCAGGCGCCGGGCCCCGCTGGAGGCGCGAAAGCCTTCGCCGATGATTTCTTTGTACACGTCGGGGGCGAACGGTTGGCCCTGCGGGTCAGGCGACTGGTCCAACTCGACCACGCTGCGCCACTGGCTGAGGCGGGCGTCGGTGCCGTAGAGGCTGAGCTTGAAGCGACCGTCTTGCAGGTCGTTGAGGGCTACCAGCAGGCCATCGTCCTGGGTGGCGACGGCTGCCAGCGACGAATTGGGGTTGGCGGGGGCCAGTGGGTAGGGTTCGCTCCAGGTTTGCCCGGCATCTTCGGTGCGGCTGGCCAGGACCCGGTGATGGGTGTCACCGGCATAGCGCAGCATCGCCACGGCGCGTTGGCCATCCTGCGGCACGATGGTCGGTTGCAGGGAATGCTTGCCGCGACTGATGCGGAATTTATCGATTACCGCACCGTCGGCGCTCAAGTACAAGTACTCGGCAAACTTGCCCATGAACTCGTGGTAAACCGGCAGGCCGATGGAGCCGTCGGCGTGAAACACCGGCGCGGCACGCACCAACGTGCTGATGTTGAAGAAAGGCGAGGTCACCAGTTGGCGCGGCGCCGACCAGTTCGCGCCCAGATCCTGCGAGACCATCACGTTGATCGCGCTGGTGGCCCAACCGCCGACCGACACCGACACATAAAACATCCACAGGCGTTGATCCGGCCCTAGCGCGATCACCGGGTTGCCCAGCTTGCGAATGTAGCGCTGGGTGCCATCGCGGGTGCTTTCACGCGTGGCCAATACCTGCTCGGCGCCCCATTCGCCGCTACGCGCATCAAACCGCGCAGTGCGCACCTGCACATCGGCGGCGCCTTCGCGAGAGCCGGCAAACCACACCGCCATCAGATCACCGCCGGGCAGGGCCGTCACGGAAGAGGAGTGCACAAAGTCGGTGAGCTGCGAGGACACAAAACGGCTGGTGTAGTGCGGCGTCGTGGCGGCTGGCGTATCGCTCGGGCCGGCTTGGGCAAATGGCGCCAGGGTATGCGGCGGATGGCTTTGCCAAGCGGCGAAAAATACCGCGAGCAGGCTGCAAATGATTAAGGCGGAGCGCATAGAGAACCTGTCGGAAAAGATTACTGCGCACGCTCATCCGGCAAGCGCTTCCTGCGGCCGGTGAGCATGGATAACGGCAGGTTGTCCTTCACCTGGATACTTTCAAATACGGCCGCCAGCACATGCACGCACACCAGCGCCAGCAACACATTGGCGGCGCTCGCGTGGACTTGCAGCGGCCAGTCGGCGCCCCATAGCGCGTCCACTTCCTGCATCAGGAAACCGCTGACACCCAGTGTCAGAAGGGCCGTCAGCATCAACACCATCACCAGCGCACCCAGCGGCGAATGGCCCAAGCGATGTTGCGGGTTGCGGTTGAGCAGGGAGCGCACGTGGGCCTTCAGCCGTTTTGGTGTGGGCCAGAAGTCTGCCCAGCGTGCGCTGCGCGGCCCGACGAACCCCCACACGGTGCGCACCAGCAGCCAGGCCATGGCGTAATAGCCCAGCCAGACATGCCAGGTATCGCCCGCCTCATTCAAGGCGTAATTGGCGATGAAGACCCCGGCGATCGACAGATGAAACAGCCTGACCAGCGGGTCCCACAGACGCAGGGAGTCGCCCGGCATATCAGCCCTTGATCTCAGTCTTCACGGCTTTGCCGGTGACCGGGTCGTGGTAGATCTCGACCTTGCGCTTGTCTTTGTCGAAGCCGTAGATCTCGTAGCAATTGCCGTCGGTGACTTTGAATTTGCTGATCGTGTAGCCGTCGGCCTTGAGCTTGTCCTGGAAGGCTTTTTCGTCTTGCCATTGTGAACGCTCGGCGGTGGTGCACTGCGGGCCGGCGACGGCCAGGGGGCTGGCGAGAATCAGGGACAGCAGGAGAATTTTGCGCATGGAAAAGCTCTCAGCAAATGTGGGAGGTTTCACAGTGCAAAACCAACCTTAGCGCAACCTTAGTTGGCAATGCGCCGTAACATCTTTGCCGAAATAGCCAGGGCCAGAACCCGGCATGATGCGGCCGTTTCCTACAGAGATTTCGCTATGCGCCTACTCCTCGTCGAAGATGATCGTGCCCTCGGCCAGGGCATTCGCGTGGCGTTGGGCGCCGAAGGCTACACCCTCGATTGGCTGCACGATGGCCTCGCGGCCCTGCATGCCCTGCGCACGGAGAGCTTCGACCTGTTGCTGCTCGACCTCGGCTTGCCGCGCCTCGATGGTCTCGACCTGTTGCAGCAATTGCGCGCCGCGCAGCACGATATCCCGGTGCTGATCCTCACCGCCCGCGACGGCACCGCCGAGCGCATCGCCGGGCTGGATGCCGGCGCGGATGACTACCTGATCAAACCCTTTGATGTCGAAGAACTCAAAGCCCGCGTGCGCGCTCTGTTGCGCCGCAGTCAGGGGCGTGCGCAACCGATGCTCGAGCACGCGGGCATCAGCCTCGACCCGGCCACCCAGCAAGTGCGCTACCAGGACGCCGACATCATCGTCACCCCGATGGAATACCAACTGCTGCACCAACTGATGGTGCGCCCCGGCAAGGTGGTGACCCGTGAACGCCTGTCCCGTGCGCTGTATGGCTGGCAGGATCGGGTCGAGAGCAATACCTTGGAAGTGTTGATCCACAACCTGCGCAAAAAGTTATCCACCGAGCTGATCCGCACCGTGCGCGGTGTTGGCTATGTACTGGCGCTCAAACCATGACCTCGCTGCGCGCGCGCATCCTCGTCCCTGTGTTGCTGCTGATCCTGGCGGGTGACGCCCTGATCAGCTGGTTGGTGCTGCGTGACAGCCACCACGAAATCGAAGAAGTCTACGACGCTCAACTCGCCCAGAGTGCGCGCCTGCTGCAAGGCGTGTTGCGCCAGCGTGACCCCGGCGAAGCGGATTGGGACCGGCTGTACCAGGCGTTTGACCAGGCCATGAGCCGAGTGGGCGAGGATGGCGTGGCCCACCCCTATGAAACCCGCCTGACGTTCCAGGTCTGGAACAGCGCGGGTGAATTGCTCGTGCGCTCCGCCGAAGCCCCCGTGCTGGCGGCGCCGCCCGCGACCCTCGGTTCCCACGACCTGATGGACAACGGCAACGACTGGTGCGCCTTCCTCCTGGCCGACCCGCAGCAGGGCCTGTTGATCTGGGTCGGCGAGCGCGATGACATCCGCCAGGACCTGATCCAGCGCATTGTGCGCCACACCCTCTGGCCCACGCTGATCGGCGTACCGCTGCTGGCGCTGTTGATCTGGCTGGTGATTGGCTGGGGCTTCAAACCGCTGCGCCGCATGGCCCTGTCCATCCGTGGGCGAACCGCCGAGACCTTGCAACCCTTGCACCTCAAGCCCTTGCCTGGCGACCTGGAACCCATGCAAACCGCGCTCAACCGCCTGTTGGTCCAAGTGGATGAACTGCTGGACCGTGAACGCCGTTTCATCGCCGACGCCGCCCACGAACTTCGCACGCCGCTGGCGATCCTGCGCATTCACGCCCAGAACGCGCAGAGCGCGATCACTGAAGAACAGCGGCGCGAGGCCTTGGAATTCCTGGTCAACGGCGTCGACCGCGCCACCCGCATCGGCAGCCAACTGCTGACCATGGCACGCATCGAACCGCAACTGAACAACCCCGTATGTGAACGGGTGCAACTGACCGAGCTGGTGCGCGAAGAACTCGCCGAGTTGACCCCGCTCGCCCTGGAAAAAGGCGTGGACCTGGTGCTCGAAGGCAATGAGGCTTGCTGGGTAGCCACCGAGCCGGTGGCGCTGGCCATTGCGTTCCAGAACCTGGTCACCAACGCTCTCAACTTCTCCCCTGCGGGCAGCGAAGTGAAAGTCGTGATCGGCAGCCATTGCCTGAGCGTGAAAGACCAGGGCCCGGGGATTGACGAGGCGCAGATGGAGCGCCTGTTCGAGCGGTTTTACAGCCGAGGCAATGCCAATGGCGCGGGGTTGGGGTTGGCGATTGTGCAGATGATCGTCGGCAAGATCGGCTGCCGCTTGGCGCTGCATAACCGCGAGCGGGGCGGGTTGTGCGCGCGGTTGGTATTTGAGAACACCTGAAGCGGCCGCACCTCCTATCCCCTGTGGGAGCTGTCGAGCCCCAGCGAGGCTGCGATGGGATCACCTCGGTATGCCTGGCAGGCCCCGATGCTCGTATCGCTGTCCTTCGCCGTTTGCGCGCGAAAGGCTATGCGAACACCACGCCGTTGAAGGTGTGGGTACAGCAGTCGCAGGACGGTTCCATCTGCTCAGCCGTCAGCTGTGGATTGACCTTTTGCAACAGCCCGGCTTCGTCGACCCACAGGCCGCTGTAGTAGCTGTTTTCATCCGTTCTCACGTCATCCTGCTTGTCGCTTTCATGTAGCGCAACCATCCAGAATATGGGCTCTGGGCGATCCAGGCGGGCTTTGGCTTCGCTGAAAACCTGATCCCATGGGTGGCCGACCTTGGATAGAAGAAACCGGAAGAGTGGGGTGTAATCAAAACCGTGTTGTTGATGGCTGTGCATTGACCCACGGTTTGACAGTTTGTCTTTTTCGCTTTTGGTGTGTCGTTCATATCGGTAAGCCCGACAACTGCCGTGGCGCACGCCATGGGTTCGGGTGTTGACCGAGCGGTAGAGGAGGGGCTTTTTCGGTGTAGGTTTCATTGCATCAAGACGCCTTCTTGGGTTGCTTTGGCGGCGGTGGCCAGGCGCCTTGGTAGCGGAAGGAGATTTGGTAGTCGAAACGGCTCGGTTCTATAACATGCCGGAAATGCGGTTGGAGAATCGCTATCCAGTCTGGGAGTACATCGAACCCTCCGGCATAGATTTCAGGTTCATCATGTAGGTCCAGTGCTTTAAGGATGCCATCGTCCTCATCAAGGTTTGCAGAGTACTCGTCCGCTTCTAAGTTTTCGGTTTGTTTGTCAAACCATTCCAGTCTTATCTTCATCACCATGATTGACTCTCTGTTTATTTTCTAATGCGTCGTTCATCTTTCGCTGGACCCCGCCGCTCGCCGGTATAGGGGTCAAATGAACCTAGGTGTTTAACATCGCTGTATCTGTAGACTTCCAGCTCACCTTTTTCTGAATCCCACTCAAAAAGTCTACGCCCCTTAGCATCCTTCCAACGCTCACGAAGGCCGCTACCATCCTTTTTTGGGGTTTTCCTCTTTTGCTTTATTAAACCTGGGAAGCCAGTAATGTCCTCGGTCCTTGGCGCTGCAAAGTAATCATGATCCGGATTTCTTAAGCCTTTACGTGGCTCATTCACCACCACATACAGCGGCCGAACCCCCGACTCCACCGGGAATACCAGAATAAAATCCCGATACTCCGGCGGGTAAATCGGGTTCACCAGAATCTGCGCCGCCTTCTCCGTCGGTGGGTAAATCCAGATCACCGGCGCCTGCGGCGCAGCCTCCAAGGCGGGAGTACCCAGCGTGTCACCTGGGTCAACGGCGGGCGTCCAGATCAGCTCCACGCCTTCATCCAGGTCCGCCACAAACTGATCGCCACGGGTTTGGAACTGCACCACATCGATCATCTGCCAATCGGCATGGTTGCCCGTGTAAAACCCATACCCCTTGAGCGTGCCGTCCTCGCGTTGCTCTATGTGCAAGCGCACCTGCGAACGCGCCCGTTGCATCGAACGCAATTGCTCCTCGCTGTAGAGCGCGCTGTCACCCAGCTCCGACGGCCAAGCCAGTGCCACCAACCCTGCCAACAAGCCTCCCGCGACAGACCCGACGGCAGTGGCCGCCGACTCCAGAACCGCCGAACGCAACGCCAACTGTCCCAAGCCTGCAGGCAGTGCGCTGCCGCCGATCTTGCGCAAGGCAACCGCCCCTCGGCCATCCACCTCACGCCCACCCAGCAGGCTTAAATGGGCGTACTCCTTGATCAGCTCCAAGGGGATGTAACCGGTGGGGTTGAAGTAGTGGGTGACACCGTCAGGCAGTTGGCAGGGCTTGATGAAAACGCAGCCAGGAGGCTTGGCTAGCGTAGGGGCCGGGGCAGGGGGCGGCTCGAAAAAATCAACAGCCGGCGAGTACGACACACGCGATGGCTGCGGGATCAGGATCCGATGTTTGAGTAGTTGTTCTTCGGTGGGTGGGTAAAAGCGCTCTGACATGACCGGCTCACTTCCTTGTGCGAGGGAGTGAGCCTAAGAGGGGGGCTCAGAGGCTGATGTCGGCTTAATTCGGTGGTTGGTGTGGGAAAAGTGGACTGATACTTGAGCGGGTGTCTCTGTTCCGAATACTTCGATTATCGTTTGCTGCGTTTGCGTTGAATCCCACCGAATTGCATAACGCCGGAGCTGCATCATGATTACCCACACGATCATTCCGCTGGAAAAAGAAGTCGAAGCGGCTGTGCAAGACCTGCGCGAAGTGGCCTCGCTCCTGTCGACCGGATTTCAAACCCAGCGCATCGATATCTTTGACAAAGAAGACAAACCTCACACCCTCATACTCCCACCTTCAGCGCTGCATCTGCTTGTCGATATCCTAGGCGAATTGGCTAGCGGGAATGCCGTGAAGGTAGTCTCGGCGAATGCCGAATGGACCGCGAGGGAAGCCGCCGACCTGCTTGGTGTTTCACGCCAGTATCTGGTTGAGATTCTGGAAGAAGGTGCTATTCCTTTTACAAAAAGGGGGAGCCATCGGCGGATTCGACTTTCGGATTTGATAGCGTTCAAGCAGCAGCGAGGTAAGAAAAGCCAAGAAGCAATTGAGGAGCTAGTGCGGCAGGCCCGGGAGTTGGGACTGGGGTATGACGAATGAGGTGTTCGAGCTTTATTTAGATATACGTCGCTGATGCCCTTGCCCTACGGAGTTTCGAGGTAAGTCGATATCTGCCGAGCGCGCTAAACCTGTCTTGTTCAAAACGGATGAAATCGAAATATATAAATTTAGATGCAGTCATACTTCTCGTTGTGTTTTTTATATTCTCGGGCGAGGTGGTGTTAAGTGGTATGTATTAATTGTTGTTCGTGGTAGGTTTTTCTGTGGGTTTTATAATGGTCCAAAAATTTCGAGTGAACTTTTTTGAAAGCTGAAATTGATAGGTGTGGGTTGAGTTTTATATGAGGTGCCAGTGCTGGTAGGAATAACTGGTTTTGTTTTTTATATTTGCTGGATTGCAATATTAATTATGTTGGTTTCTATCGATGTGACTAGTATAGAAACGGGCGTGAGCCCGTTTCATTGGTTAGCGTTTTAATCTGTTGGTTTTCATTGCGTACGGAGTATCATAGGCGCTCGTGACAAAACCAGCACCCATTGCTAGAGGTGTAGCCCTAATTACTAAGACACCATCCTCAGTGTCGACGTTCTTTACGATAATTAATGCTGCTATGAACCGGTGGCCGACAAACGAGTCGTATAAAGCGGAGGATCCAAACATATGGCGAGTATTAGCTGAAAATCTAATTTCTATATTTTTGGCTTTTGCATAAATTACTCGATCCTCTTCGTTTTCTATTGTATCCCCTCGCTGGAAACGAAATCCGCGCATGCAGAAGCATATAGTGCCAGGAGCTATTAAATCTTTGATTTCAGTTTTCGACCATATGGCGCCCAACTCAATAGGATTACTTGCCTCTATCAAGTCGTCGATGGCTTCGCAGTACATATGATGGAGTCGGTGCGCTTCGTCGTATTCAAGGCGGTCATAAATGGTAGTTAGAAAGCGGCTCTCCTTTTTTTTCTTAAGAATGGGTATCCCAATTTTGTCTGTGACGCCAGTTGCTATCAAGATTGAATGTAATGTCTCATCAAATTTTATTCCATGAGCCTTCATTATTTGCGGGAGACGTTGGTGGTTTATATAAGTCCATACTGCTTGGTTTAAATTTGCTTGAGAGGTCATTGCATGGGAAGCTCTCTTTGATACTTCATCTTCCCATTTTTTTTTTGGTATCTCTTAAACGTTCTGGTGTTAGGTTTTTAGAAAGCTTATGGATTGTGTGAGCTTCATCGTGGCAGTTAGCGCATATGACGACCAAATTTTCTTCGTTATTGTTTGAAGGGTCTTCATCAATGTGATGGATTTCGACTGGTCTTTTAGGGACTCTACATACGCAGCATGTTCGCGCTGATTTATAAAGAAGTATGTTTTCTATTTTTTTTGAGAATGGCTTTCTGGTTTTTTTTGCGAATGTCTCTTGAACAGTCATTGGCAGAGTCCTTTTTATGCCGGGCGTGGCTTAATGCTATCAGTGGCTGAGGGGGAAGCGCTACACTTATGCGGAGGGACGTATGAAAATCTTCGCTTATTGGTGTTTCATTGGATGCAAAGTTGACGATCAATGAGTGCTCTCGAGTGGCATTGATAATGTGAACCACAAAAATGAGCTACCAATGGTGTGTCTGGTTGCATGACTTTTCCTCCGTCCTAATAATCAGCGGCCGGACAGGATAATGCGAAAAACGATAGACCTTTTTGTGCCCTTACGTCTGTGCCATTGCGGCTATGCGTGAGAAACCTGCGGTGCTGTCTGGCTCCTACCGTCCCGGTTTCTCAGTCCGAAGCAAAGCTGCCACCCATTGCATGAGAAGCGAATATGGCAGCTCTCCTACACTAGGGGCTCAAGCGACGAGCGCTTCTAATAGGTCGCATTCTCGCAGTACTGTCATTTTTACTTCCACCCAATCCATAGGTGCCCAATGATCACCTATTCCTCAACAAAAACCTCGGTATCGTCGGTTTCTCAAAATGCTGCAAACGGCCCAACCTCCACTGGCTATTCCTCGTCAATACCGGCGGGCTTATCCGCGATGCCTTGGAGCATGTTTCTCAGCTATCGCACTGTTCCAAAATGCATCGCATTGGACGCAGACATGGACACGGGGCGGATCGTTTTGCCTGGACGGCGCATTATCTGGGCGAGATGGCGAAGGCGGTGGTGGATGGTTTGGCGAATGGGGTGACGGAGGAAGTGGTTGCTGTGTAAGTCTGTGGTTTGATGGTGCGGGAGGAGGGCGTCATCGGGAGCAAGCCCCCTCCCACATTTTGACCCGGAACATCTGATGAATCGTGTAGGCAGTAAAAAAGACCTTGGCGCGCCAAGGTCTTTTTTGAGCGCTGATCAGCCCAGCAGATGCCTGGAAATCAACCGCGAGATTTCCACAATCGACGTCTTCCCCGAGAACTCAAACCTCACCTTCCCCAACGACGAAAAGTAAATTTCCAACTCCGAATCCAGATCAAACGTCCCGGACGTTTCCACCGAATACGCCACGATGTTTTTATACGGCAGCGACGTGAAGTCCTTCTTGCTGCCGGTAATGCCCTGCACATTTACCGCGATGATGCGTTTGTTGGTAAACACCACCCCATCACGCATGGCTTTGTAGGCGTCGATCACTTCCTCGCCGTCCAGCAGCAGGGCCGAGACGCGCTCGGCGTACTCGTTGTTTTGCTTGAGCTTGAAGAAGCCTTTGTTGTTGAAGTCGATCATGTGCCTGTCCTTGTGTAAGTGCTGCAATAAGCGCTCGCGCCTGTATGACGTTTTGCTCGCAGATCTGTATCTAACGGCCCGCTTTTGGACGCCCTAACATGGTGGCCAACCCCGCACCGCAGGCCAAGGATTTCACGCCGGCCGAATAACAATCCAGGAGCCCAACAATGCCTGAAATGTCCAACTGGCTGGCCTATGCGCTGATCTCACTCGGTATGGTGCTCACGCCCGGTCCGAATATGATTTACCTCATTTCCCGCTCGATCTGCCAGGGCCGCACCGCCGGGTTGATTTCCCTGGGCGGCGTGGCTTTGGGCTTTTTGGTTTACATGGTGTGCGCGGCGTTGGGGATCACGGCGTTGGTCATGGCGGTGCCGTTTGCTTATGACGCGCTGCGTTTCGGCGGTGCGTTGTATCTGGCCTATATGGCCTGGCAAGCGGTCAGGCCCGGTGGGCGCTCGCCGTTCCAGGTGCGCGACTTGCCCCAGGACAGCCCGCGCAAGCTGTTCACCATGGGCCTGGTGACCAACCTGTTGAACCCCAAGGTGGCGGTGATGTATCTGTCGCTGCTGCCGCAGTTCATCGACCCGAACGGCCACGGCAGTGTGCTGATGCAATCACTGGTGCTGGGCTTTACGCAAATCATGATCAGCGTGAGCGTCAACGCAGTGATTGCCACCATGGCGGGTTCCATCGCGGTGTTTTTCGTCACCCGGCCGGGATGGCAGGTGGTGCAGCGCTGGATGATGGGCTCGGTGTTGATGGGGCTGGCCGTGCGGATGGCGGCGGAAGGGCGGCGGTAGGTCGCCGCACGGCGGGTCAGTGTTTCACTGAATGTCTTTCAGGTAATGCTTGAGCGTAGTCAGCGGCTCGCGCAGTTCATCCAGCTGATCTACGTTTTGCACATCCGCCGCCAACCGCTGCAATTCACGGCCCATGACCGTGTCGGCACCGCCCAATGCCTCAAGTGCCTGATCGATACACTCCGCTATTTTGGATTGAATAGCGGCCAGGTTCCCCTGCCGCACCAGCAACCCAAACACCTCCCGCTCATACCCGCCCATCGCTGGATCATCCCGCAGAAGCGGGCTGCCGCCGTCCGTCTCGTGCACCAGCTTCAGTGCAAACAGCGCAACGGCTTCCAGCGTCAACTCCATGGTCTTGGTTCCTAGGGCATTGGGGGAGGGCGATGATCACTGTTCCGCACAGGAAAAAAAAGACCCCAATGCCGCGAACTGCCAGGGTCGCGGCCCCGTAAACCATTGAAGACCTGCATCTGTTCGCTCCGTGCAGACGCAAGGTCAACGGTTTGAGACGGCCGGCGACCTCAAGACAAATGCCGACCCTCAGATCCACAGATCATTTACCGCGGTACGGTCACCCCCTTCATGCCCGGTATTCAAGATCCCCCGTGGCTCGATCATCATCAGCTTGGCTTCCCCTTCGGCAGCCGTCCGATGCTCGACGCCACGCGGCACCACATACAACTCGCCCGGCGCCACATACACCGGGCCGTCTGGCAGGTCGATACGCAGCGTACCTTCCAGCACCAGGAAAGCCTCGTCGGTTTCGGGGTGGGAGTGCCAGATGAATTCGCCTTCGATGCGTACGACTTTGAATTGGTAGTCGTTCATCTCGGCGACGACGCGGGGGCTCCATTGTTGGTCGATGAGGGAGGCTTTTTGGGTGAGGTTTATGGGGTGTGTGGGATGGTGTGGGTGGGCCATGACGGGTGCTCGGGTGGGTGAGGACTGTCAGGTTAGCGAGGGAGGGGGCAGGAGGGCTTGAACGATCCTGCAAGTTGGGGAGGGCGGGGGGAGATCACGCTAAAGAGCACTCAAATCAATATTTGCGCGCCGCCGTACCGCGCACGTACCGCGCCGGCGGGTTGCCTAGTGTCTTGCGGAACATCGCGATGAACGAGCTCACCGATTCATAACCCAGCGTTTCGGCGGTTTGCTGCACCGATTGTCCTTCTGCCAGGCTCTGCAGTGCGACGATGATCTGCCATTGCTTGCGCCATTGACCGAAGGTCAGACCGGTTTCACCCTTGATCAAGCGTGCCAGCGAGCGTTCGCTCATTGCCACATGTCGTGCCCACTCGGCCACGGTGGCGCGGTTTGACGGGTCTTGCGCCAGGCCACGAGCGATCGCGCGTAACTGGTGGGAAGCGGGTAGGGGTAAGTAGAGCTGTTCCGAAGGGGCCTGCTCCAGTTGCTCGAGCAGCACACCGGCCAGACGGGCGGTGGCGCAGTGGCCTTGGTAGTTCTGCACCAGGCCACTCAGGTGGCGAATCAGTTCCAGGATCAGCGACGACAGCGCGAGCGTGCAACAGTGTTCCGGCATAGAGGCGGCGCCCGGTTCCACAAATAGAAAGCATACCTGCCCATTCGCGGTCACCCGGTTGCTGTGGGCGACACCGCCGGGAATCCACACGCCGAACCCGGAGGGCACCATCCACACACCGTCCTCCACGGTGCACACGATACCGCCATGGTACGCCACCACCAGTTGGCCCTTGCGGTGTTTATGCTCGACGGATTCGCTGTCGTTACGTTGGGTTTCCAGCATCAACGCCACGGCAGGTTGTGAGAGCGCGTCAAATTCAAAATGGTCAACGTGATAGCGATGGATGTCGGCCATGAGGGGTGTCCGAGGGTTGGCTGGATCTGATTATATTTTGGCAGTGTAATCAATATCGGCACGAATGCTCGTTGCTTATGCTTTCAACAAGGCCACAACGAGACGGCCCCTGACGCGACGACCCTCCGACTGCCGGTGCACGCATGCTTAGCGAAGTTTCCATCGCCAATCTCTATGTCCCTCCCTTCTTGATCTACCTGGGCGTATCGACCCTTGCTTACCGACTTATCGAGCGGGTTTTCCGACGCTGGCTGGATTGGGCCTGGCACCCGACGCTGGCGCGTTTTTTCGTCTCACTCATCGTCGTTTCGGCCTTGATCGTGAACTGCTGAGGAGGCCATGTATGTCTATCGTCAAAACTTTAAAGACCGCGTTAACCCTGTCGCTCGGCGTACTGGCGCTGCTGTTTTGCATGCAGCTTTGGCGAGCTTACGTCCTGGCACCCTGGACCCGGGATGGACGGGTCAGCGCCCAGGTGATCCGCATCGCGCCGGAGGTGTCCGGCCAGGTCGAGCAGTTGCTGGTGGGCGACAACCAATGGGTCAGCGCGGGTGACCTGTTGTACCGCATAGACGCGCGTGCCTACCGTTTGGCGGAGCAGCAACGCACGGCTGAGCTGGCTGAGGCCCGCAGCGTCTTCGAACAACGCAGCGACCAGTTCAAACGGCGGACACGTCTGGCTGATGCGATTGCCCGTGAAGAGATCGACAACGCGGCGCGGGCTATGGCGGTAGCCAAGGCGCGCCTGGATGTAGCACAAAGCCAGTTAGCCCAGGCCCGGCTCGACCTTGAGCGCACTGTCATCCGCTCTCCGGTGGATGGCTACGTGACCCAGCTTCGCCTGCAACCCGGTGATTATGCGGTGGCCGGCAACACCAACGTTTTTGTGGTCGACAGCCGCAGCTTCTGGGTCACCGGCTATTTCGAAGAGACCAAGCTGCCGGGCATCCACCTGGGGGCGCCGGTTTCGATCAAGTTGATGGGGTTCGCCCCGCTGCTCGACGGGCACGTGGCGAGCATGGGCCGAGGCATCGCCGATGGCAATGAGCTGCGCAGCGACAGCGGCCTGCCGCAGGTGAGTCCAACCTTCAGTTGGATACGGCTGGCGCAACGCGTGCCGGTGCGTATTGAGTTGGACAAAGTGCCCGACGGCGTCGAACTGGCCGCAGGCATGACGGCCAGTGTCGAGGTGATGGAGACCGAACCTCGCTGGCGGCTCACTCGCTGGTTGCAGGCGTTCATGTGATGACCCGTCACCTGATACGACTGATGGGCGCGATCCCCCGCCCCTATACGTCCGCTAGCTTCGGCTACGTGCTGCGCAGTATTACTGCTGCGGGGCTGGCCCTATGGCTCGGCTTCTATTTGCACCTGGATTCGCCGTTCTCTGGCGCATCGACTGTCTTGCTGTTGGTGCACCCCACTCAGGGTGCGGTAGTAGGCAAGGGCTTGAACCGGGCCATTGGTACGCTGGTGGGCATGATCGCCGCCCTAGTGCTGACGGGTTTATTCGCCCAGCAGATGTTGCTGTACATCCTCGGCATCGGCCTATGGTTGGGCCTGTGCGTCGGTGCCATGACCCTGCTGAAACACTACCGGGCCACGGCGGCGGTGGTGGCTGGCTACACCGTCTGCCTGGCGTTGGGGCCCGCGCTCGTCGCGCCTGAGCAAGGGTTTGACCACGTCATCACCCGCGGCACGGCGGTGGTGCTGGGCGTGTTCAGCCTGAGCCTGATCGCCACGTTGTTCAGTCGCAAGACCTCGGAGCAGACAGTCCGCCTTGCCTTGTCCGACGTATGCGCCCGCACTGCCCGGCTGCTGGCGGCGCAGTTCTCGGGTGAACCATCGCCGCAATTGGCTGGGGAGCAACGTCAGCTTGCCATCGACATCGGCAAGGTCGATGACCTGCTCGGAATAGCCTGGGGAGAGTCGTCGCTCATTCGCACCAGGATGCTGGCGATTCAGGTCGGCCTCGCGCAACTTCAAGCAGCGATTCTGAATGCGCCCCTGAGCAAACCCGAACTGGAAATCCAATCGGCCCTCGCCGATGCAGGTAGGGCGTTGCAGCATTTAGGCGAAGGCATCGCAAACACATCCTATGGGTTCGCGACGGCGGCGGATCAGGCAGGTCGCATACGTATAGGCCGCGATGGTGACTTGGGCAGTAACCTAAACCCCAACTCGATGTTGCACAGGGAACGCTCGCAGGAACAGCTGGCGGACTTCGCATGCGCCTTGGAAAGTTGTTCAAGCCTCGACCGCAAGGCATACGTAGCTGTGCGCAACGTAGGTTTTCACCGCAATTATCCGGACGCGGCACGCAACGGCCTCCGCGCGCTGTTTGCCACGCTGGCCGTCGGCGGGCTCTGGTACCTGACCGCCTGGGACCAGGGCCCGACGCTTCTGGCTGTGCTGGGGCCGTGTTGCACCTTGCTGGCCGTCGCCGCAGCCCCCATCGACGGCATCTCCGGTTTCATCCGGGGCACGCTCTATGCCGTGCTGGCGGCCGCGGTGTGCAAGTTTCTGTTGTTGCCGCATATCAACGGCTTTCCGCTTCTGTTCATGACGCTTGCCATGTTCTGGTCGTTCGGCATTCATGCCACGACTCAACCTCGCCAAACGCTTCAAGGTATCGCCTACCTGATTGCGTTCAATACGCTGGTCAGCACCGGTGGGACTGCCCACTACGACTTCGCCGAATTTGCCAATCAGGCGCTCGCCTGGTTCGCCGCGATGCTCATTTCCTTATTAGCCTTTCAAATCCTGCCCAAGGATGCCAACAAACAGATCCTGGCGCTCAAAGGCGCGTTGCATAAAGAAACGCGTCTGTTGCTTCGCTATGGGCAGCGTATCGATCAGGGTAAATGGCAGGCGAAGCAGCAGCACCGCATGGTGTCCCTGAAGAATCTGCTCGGCCCGGACAATCAGCACGACTACCAGGTGGGTTACCTGTCGCTTCAACTGAGCCGTGAACTGGGACGGCTACAGCGCAAGGCAAGCCGCGTGGACCCCGCATCCCCCATCGCCAAGTGCGCACAAGCAGGAATACGACGGATCTCTCGCTACGCCCATGCCCCGTCAATTGGCGCGGCCCAGGCACGACGAACGTCGAAGTCGATGACGAGGCTCGGCGCCCATCACTTGGCGGCGTGCTATCAGGACCTGGCCTGGTTGTTAGAGCGATACGCGAACACTACCAATCCCAGCGGAGCGCCCCGCAATCGCAGCCGGCTTCAGGGGCGCAAGCATGGGGTTCGTGGTTCCCGCATTTGCGTTTCAACCCACGTAGGTGACATGAAATGAGAAAACTGACTTTGTGCATGGGGCTTGTATTGATGGTGTCAGCTCCGCTGATCGCGCAGGCCGAAGGCGGTGCCGAGGCGTTGGCGCGATGGCATCAGCAGAACAAGGATGGGGGGGAGCGTGGTCATCGAGGGGAGCATTTGCCGAAGGATGCGAAATTTCAGGGAGGTGGCGACAGCGGTGGTGGGTGACTGGGCGAGTGGGGAGGGATTAGGGGGGCGAAGGCAATTTTGTTGGCCGCGCACTTTTCTACAGGCGAAAAAAAAGACCTTGAATTTCAAGGTCTTTTTTTAAGATGGTGCCCCGAGGGAGACTCGAGTAATAGCATAACTGTATAATTAACATAGTTTTTTGCATGTGTACACTTCCACGTTGTACCGTGAAGTGTACATCCTACCTGCCTCCAGTAAGGACTGGTGTGGATGGAAGCTTGATTGGATTTCTCCATCCAATTTCCGACGAGCTGTGAATGATATCTACAAAAAACTGGTTACGGATAGACTCCCTGGTCTACCAAAAAATGCCGAACCGACACATGGCGAACTTTCGCGATTAGTCGGGCGTCATGAGTACAGCAAGCGTTATCTTGATGAACTCCTCGTTTCGATCGATCGTGTCCAGGGCGCCCCGAACATTGTCGGCGACGTCCGCCGATCCGCGCATCTCTACCCAGTTCGAAAGCTCCATGATGGCGGCCTCCAGGGCGAGCTGGTTTTCGTTGATCTTAAATAGCAGGGAAGGGAGTAAGTCTGAGTTTGGCATTGTGCAATCCTCCGTGAAATTTTCAGCGTAGCAGGGGGATTACTGACCTCGGTAGGGAGTTGCGCATGGTCGGAAGGACGCCGGGAGGATGGTGCATCCACAGTCGATTGCTGCCAGTCACGAAGGGCCGCAGTCGACCCAAAGCTGACGGTCGGATTGGCTCAGATTCAAATTGAGCAAGCCGGCCGCTCACCCAACCTCTCTACCAAC